>JASFIA010000086.1:0-7699 GCA_050122915.1 Desulfobacterales bacterium
CTTCCATAGAAGATATCTCACTGAAGGCCATTCCCTTTTCGATTGTGGAAATCGGGGCGGTGTTCCTGATCGCCTATATACCGGAGATCTGCCTGTGGCTGCCCAGAGTGCTGGGCTACTGAGTCGGATGTCAGATCGGGAGGGATATGCGTCGGTCAGGGGGAGGGTACCTGGCCCCGTGGATTGGCTTTGGGCCTCATGATGCGCAGCGGCGGGCGCCGGGTCAGCCGGCGCGGATCACTCCTCGAAGGCTTCGGCCGTCGACCTTGATGAGAAGCGGGGGATCGGTCCTCAACTGAGTGACAAACGCCCCTTTGTGGACCGCCGGCAGTTCTGAGAACCAGGAGTGGTCGACGACTCCGTCTTCAGGGGTCAGCACCGTGAAATAAAAGATATTGAGGGACGTCAATTGGTGAAAGAAGTGGGATCCCTGGGAAGGCTCGGCGGTCAACAGCGGGTGCCCGGCCTCCACGATGGCGGCCACGCCGTTGATGTCCCGCCACCTGACCGGTATGCCCAGCCAGGGATCCGCTGACCCCCATCGACCGGGGCCGACCAGCAGATACCGCCGTCCCTCGGCAGCGAGTCGGGCATTGACGGCGGAGATCTCACCGGCAATCGCTGTCGTTTTCCCTGGATCGAATCGATCCGGCATGACCACCACGATATCTTCCACATCCCCTAAAATACCGTTGCCCAGGGCCTGAACCGAGGTGCAGACAGCGCCCGCCGCATCCGCATCCTCGATGACTACCACCGCGTGTTCCTCCCGGCTCGCCATGGGACGGATCCGGAGCAGGGCCAAATCAATGGATCCGACCGCCTCCGGTCGCGCATCGGCGGCGAATTCGATCTCCACCGGGCAACCGAGCCCCCCGCTGCCCAGGCTAAGCAGCTCCCAGAGCAGACGGTTGAAGGCATAGGTGTCGGTTTTGGTCAGGTTGGCAAAGGTGATCACCTGTGGACCGCTTCCGGATGCCGAATCCCGCAAGCGGTGCTCCTCTGGAAAATAGGTGCTGGTGATGAGGTGAAAATGGGGGGCGTCGACGATGCCGTCCACCGGAATCGAGACGGTGCCGAAACTCCCCTTTCCGCCTTCGGTGGCGGCCGGCTCCAGACTC
Source organism: Desulfobacterales bacterium (assembly GCA_050122915.1). Classification (GTDB taxonomy): domain Bacteria; phylum Desulfobacterota; class Desulfobacteria; order Desulfobacterales; family UBA5852; genus CALNZV01. Next base: position 1,122 of record JASFIA010000086.1, read on the forward strand.
AGCGCAAACAGCCTGCGCTGCTGATTATCGAGGATATCGTCAATCCTCGAGCGTTCCGGCTGTATGAACGGCCGTCGGGGCGAGAAGCGAAAGGCGTTTTCACCGGATTTCATGGCATGGCCCAGTCCGGCCACCATCGTCACGATCCCCTCTGCGGATTTCATCTCTCCGAACGGATAGTAGTTGATCGATTGGGCGACTCCTGAAAATAACGGATAGAAGAGATTTCCCCGCTTTTGGCCCACGGCCTGTTGAACGACGATGGCCATCCGCTCCTCTTCCAGGCGGTGGCCGACCCGTCCTGCAAACCGCATCGGTGCTTCGAAATAAGTGGATGCATAGATCCGCTTGATGGCGTCGACAAGCTCCGCCAGACGCCGGGCGGAGTCGGGGGCGCTGTTGGGCAGAAGGAAGGTGGAGTAGAGGGCGGCACTGGCGTGAAACTGGGCGTCCTCCAGCAGGCTGGAGGGTCTCACTGCCAAGGGCCCCCGCCACTGGAGAAGCATGGCCGCCAGATCCCTTTCCACGTCTTCCGGAAACGTCGCCTCCAGAAACCGCCCGAGAATGTCCTCATCGGAAAGGTGCCAGTCCGGGGCATCGGTCAGTGCGTTTTCCTCGATGAAGGATTCAAAGACCGTTGTCGACAGTACGAGGGTTTGGGGCAGGAAGAGCCGAACCTTCGGCGACAGCGCCAGCTGGTTTTCATGGCGCTTCAAGAGGTCGGCCATGAAGGCGATTCCCCTCGCCTTTCCGCCAAGGGATCCTCGGCCGATCTTTGCGATTTGGAAGTCCGGGTCGAACCCGTCGGCAGCGAATTCGACGATCTCTCCCCTTAGGGACCACCGGCGCCGCTCCTCCAGGTTCTCCACGAGATGCCGGCGCATGCGGTCGATGTCGCCTGAGAAATCGTCCGAGGTTACCGGTCGCATGCGGGACGCCACCAGGATTTCCGTCCGGGCGAAGAGCCAGCGGGAAAAATCATTTCGGCTCCAGTGATAGGCGAACACCCGCTCGGGGATCTCGGCCAAGGCCTTTTCGAATCCTCTCAGATTGGAGGCGCGGGCGATTTCTTCACCATCGGGGGTCTGGAAGACGAAGTCACCGAACCCGAACCGGCTCAGCAGAAACTGCCTCACCTCGTTGTGAAGGGTGGGGGAGTTCTTGTGGATGAAGGCGGCGGGAATGGTGCGGGCCTTTCGGGCGTTGGAGGGGTCGGCGCTGGTCAGAAGGAGAGGAATGTCCCAGCGGTCCTCCTTGATCCAGGACAGAAGAGAGATCCCCGCGGCATCATCGGGTTGACCGCCTCTGGGGAACTGGACGTCTGAAATGATGCCAAGAACAAAGGGCTTGAAGGACTGGTACAGGTCGACGGCTCTCTCGTAGGTGTCGGCCACCAGGATCTTTGGGCGGGCCCGGGTCCGCATTAACCCGTGCTCTTCGTTTAAACTTTCCGCAACCACTTTCCGGGTTTGCAGAAAGATTTCCTTGTATAGGATCGGCAACAGCGAAGACCGGTAGACCGGTGAGTCCTCCACGAAGAGAATCACACGGATGCCCGCCAGTTCCGTGTCCGGCACCACGTTCAGCCGGTCCTCGGCCGCCTTGATCAGGGCGACCATGATATCCGGGTTTCCGGACCAGGCGAAGCTGCCATCGATTTCTTCCATCGGTTTTGGCTCCGACTCCAGGGAGGGCAGTACCTGGTGGTTGAGGAGTACCACGGGAAGGTCAGGCGCAGCGGCCTTGATCCGCCGCCCGAGGGACACCGGGTCGAGGCTGCCCAGCCGGGTGATGACGATCACGAGACCGTAGGTTTTGCGGGCGATTTCGGCAAGGGCGGCATCGAATGACGACACCCAGGTCAGGCGGGGCGGATGCCCCAGGTTGAGCCCCCGGTAGGCATGGATGATCTGTTCGGATACGGGGCTGTCCCTCTCCATGATCCACGCATCGTAGGGAGTGGATATCAGAAGAATGTCGCGGATCCGGTGGGGCATGAGATCGTGAAAGATCCGGATGTTCGGATGGACGGTTTCCAGGGGTCGGTCTAAAGCGCCTTGCATGGGACACCATGGGGCTGTTCGACGGTGGGGTGACGGCGACTCCGCCGGATCGCCACCGACAGTCTATTGTGCCAGTCTCTTGTCGATGAAGTCCGTGAGTGCTTTTTCGGCCTCGGAGTCGAGGAGCGTTTCGGGGCAGGACGCCAGGATGGATTTGTACCGACGATTGGCACGCACCACGATATCCTCCTGGCCCTTCTTTTCCCACTCGGAGAAGTTGCCCCAGAAGGAAACGGTCGGTTTCCAGTTGTTCCGGCAGTTGCGGAAGGTGGTCGGGTGCATCAGGTAGGAACCGCTGTGGCCCACCTCCCGAATCACGTCCATGGCCAAGGCCTCGTTGCTGGCATTCAGACCCTTCAGCATGCGAAGGCACCGGTCGATCATTTCCTCATCGATGACGAATTTCTCGAAGGAAGTGGTCATGATGGAGCCAAGGGCCCCCAGGCATTCATTGATCAAGTGAACGCCGGCGAGCATCAGCATCATCAGGTTCTGCATGGTTTCGTAGCCGGCCTGACAGTCGATCACGTGGGCGTCGGTGAGGCCGGCCATGGAGCGACAGGGCAGTTCGTAGAGTTCTCTGGCCAGCTGAAGACCGGCGATATTGATGAGGTTCGATTCGGGGGAACCGGTGACGTAGGCGCCCGTGGCGAGGTTGGGGACTGCCGATGCCGGGGAGTAGACATAGGGGGTCTCGGGGCTGATCAGTTGGGTCAGCACCAAGCCGGCCAGCATTTCTGCATTCTGGATCACCAGGGTCCCCATCAGGGTTACTGGTGCGGAGACACCGGCCATGGCGCAGGAAAGAGTGAACACCGGCTGCCGGTACTCGGCATAGGTCATGAGGGTTTCACACCCCTCTTCGTCGTATCTGAGAGGGCTTAAGGGGTTTACGCTCACCCCGATGTAGGGTCGGTTGTGAAGAATGCCCCGGCGCCCCAGGGCGATTTCCAGCATGGCGAAGGTGTCGAGAATTTCCGTCCTTTCCCCAACGAACCCGATAAGGGGCTTGTCCACGTGCCTCAATAGCTCGTAGGTGATACGCAGATGCCGCTCTTTTTTGGACACGTCGCTGGGGGCGACGGGGATGGCCCCGATGATGTCGCTGACCGCTGAGGCCTGGCAGAGCTTGTAGAGCTTCACCAGGTCGCTCAGGGTGCCCAGGCGGCGGCCGCCGTCCAGATCCTGAATGTAGATCGGCCCTTGGGTCGGCGACACGTGAGGGAGATCCTGCTCCTCGCCCATGTAGACGTAACTCATCTCGTTTCGGGCCCACCATTTGAAGATCGGGGGGGCGGACTCGATGGCGTCTTCGAGCATCTTCCGGGAAATGAAAACGATGTCGCCGTCCACCTTGGCGCCGTTTTTCCTGAATATCTCGCGGGCCCTCTCGGATTTGAAGCTGACGCCGATGTCCCTGAGAATCTCGACCGTGGTTTCGTGGATACGGGTCAGCTTGCTTTTGGTGAGAAGCCTGACGGAGCTGGCCAGTTGCATGGTCACCTCATTTGAAAGGATCCGGCGGCTGAGACCACTGTCCCATGTCCTGCCCTTCCAGGGGATGGTTTTCCCCCAGCCCGAAGGGAACGGCCATCGGCGACGGGAGGATACCGAGGGGCATCGGCATTGGATTTGGATGGGGCAGGGGCACGTGGTTTCCCCCAAGTCGGCGGACTGTGGAACCAGGCATCCGTTACTCATGAGCGGAAATGCCGGTGAAGGGTATTTATTTAATGGATGATCCATTTCTGGTGTGTCAGATATGGCTAAAATGTCAACAAAAACTTTTTCTATATTTTTCCGGAAGAGGCTCGCAACCACCGGTCCATCCACTTTTTTCGCGGCGCCCCCTTGAACCCCAACGCCACCCTGTCTAGCTTAGGGCCACCACAGCTACCGACCGACCTCCGGTCGGCATCGGGGATGCAGCCGGCACCGGACGGCCGGTCGTTGCGATGAGATACTAGGGAGGCACGGACAATGGACTACCAGTTAAAGGGAAAGACCGCTCTCGTCACCGGCTCCACCGCAGGAATTGGATTCGACATCGCCCGCCTCCTCGCCGGTGAAGGGGCTATGACCATCATCAACGGCAGAACCGAAGAGCGGATAAAAACCGCCAGTGATCGTATTCTCGAGGAAACGCCCGACGCCAGGCTCCACGGGGTCTCAGCCGATCTGTCCACTATGGGCGGGGTCAGGAAGGTCATCGACGCAGCTTCCGAGGTCGACATCCTGGTCAACAACATGGGGATTTTCGAACCCAAAGCCTTCGAGGATATTCCAGACGAGGACTGGCTGCGGTTTTTCGAAACCAACGTCATGAGCGGGGTCCGGTTGAGCCGGCACTACCTGCCCGGGATGAAGCGGAAAAACTGGGGCCGCATCCTGTTTATCGCCAGTGAATCGGGGGTGCAGATCCCCGCTGAAATGATCCACTACGGGATGACCAAATCGGCGCAGATTGCCGTTGCCAGAGGGTTGGCCGAGACCTCGGGGGGAACCGGCGTCACCGTCAATTCAGTCCTCCCGGGGCCCACCGACTCGGAGGGAGTGGGCACCTTCGTCCGGCAGATGGCCCAGGAGCAGGGCAAAACCGTCGAGGAGATGGAGCAGCAGTTTTTCAAGGAGGTCCGGCCGACATCCCTTCTTGGCCGATTCACCAGACCGGAGGAGGTGGCCCACATGGTGGTCTACCTGGCAAGCCCTCTTGCTTCGGCCACCAACGGCGCCGCCGTCCGGGTGGACGGAGGGGTGGTTCGCTCGATGATCTGAGGGGATCTATGGCCCCATGGGAGCAGAGCGATTTGAGGCGACGGCATCACCCCACCTATGCAATCAAAATGAAGGCAAACGTGGCAGGGCAGCATCCAAGGGAGGTTGTCATGGGCCAGATGAAGGGCATCGTCAACGACATGGAAGAACTGAGAGCATCCTTCAAGGCCTTCGTGGGCAAGGGGCTCCCCGAAAGGGAAAAAGAAGACATGGACGCACTGGTCGACGCCTTCTTTCAAGAGGAGGTGTTTCCAAAGCCCCTGGAAAGCATTGAACGAGACTTCACGTCCATCAACAGTCTGATTCTCCACTTCAAGCGGTTTCTTGGCGGCTCCTATCGGTAGGGATTCCCCCCTCGGCCCCCTGTGTCGTCATCCAAGGGAATGCGTCCCCGACTTGCTCCAATGGTCGACTCCCATCGATCCCCTTTGAATGAGCACCCCCCGGGTCTTGAAAACCCCGTCGCTTTGGGATATCTAAGGGGCTCTTTTCTGGGGTATCCCAATCCGCATATCGAGGTAGCGCCCGGGTGGCGGAACAGGTAGACGCAAGGGACTTAAAATCCCTCGGCACAACGTGCTGTACGAGTTCGATTCTCGTCCCGGGCACCAATAAAATCAAAATGGTAGACCTGTTCTACCCTGTCCTGAGTCAATAGATCACGATCCATACTGCACCGTTCGTACAACCCCTGTACTACTGTTTTTGGATCCTACCTTCTACCCATCCCACACGGGGCTGCCGCCCCACGCCGAAATCCTCCGCAAAAACCGGAATGGGTCGGTCTGGCCGGCGCTGGGTCACCCACGAGGCTGCCCATCATCCGGCAGACCGGCGCTACATGACCCAGAAGGTGGCGATGGACCTGCTGGCCAACCCGGAGACGAGTTGCTCCCTGGCCGAGGCAGTGTTCCAGGATTGAGAAAGAGGTCCCCCCCGGCACGCCCCTTTGGTAGGATTTGAAATGGGGTATTGAGTGTGAGGCACACAGAAAATTTTTAAAAAATTTTGGCAGCACCCACCCGCGGCTCTCCGGGCCGAGACTTATTACCACTTCAAGCTTTAAGCCTTGTTCAATCGTTTTGGTGAAGACTTCGTAGGTGGGGGGCTACCTTCTTGGGTTCGGAAAGATCCGCACCCTCACGGTTCCCGGGTGCGGGACTTCCTTCGAGCCCATCCGCTCCAGCTTCTCGCGGATCGGCGATTTCGCCGGTCGCTGCTGTTCGGAGGCGGTAGGTTTCTCTTTCTCGGACTGCTTCTCGCTCATGGCTCCGTCCTTTCCGCCATAACCGAAAAACCCCGTTGCCGCAGGCAACAGGGTCGTCCTGGCTCTTTAGCAACATTGTTTAATGTTGGATGCAAGCTGCTCATCAAATCCACCCACGAGCCAAATTTTGGGCCTCAAGATAGCATCAACCCATCGAGGGGACAAAAGGAAGTTGTTCGCAGGATGCCACGATGGGCGGCGCGATAGCGCCGCCGGGGTGGGGGCGGGTGCCCTTCTGGGCGAAGGATCCCTCAATTGGGAGTCGGTTGATCAACGCCAGGGTTAAGACAGTGGACTCCAAACCCGCATTCCGAACCGTCTTCAAGAAGCGGAGATGCCTGATCCCAGCAGATGGGTTCTACGAGTGGGTGGGGGATAAATTACTTCTGCAGGATCCGGGTTCATACTATTGCAGTATATTTTATGGGAAATGAAATTGCTATACAATGCATTTGCATCGCTAAGACTAAGAA
>JASFIA010000087.1:0-7645 GCA_050122915.1 Desulfobacterales bacterium
CGTCATGATCGACATGGCGCCCACCGTGTTCATGTTTTTGTAGCCTTCAGACAGAGCGCCGGCCACGACGAAAATGGAAATGAGCACAATGGCGGTTCGGTATTCAACCACCTTTGCCGCTACACCCGTGCCGAAAAGGTTGGCAGAGTCGTTGCTGCCTAGCCCCCATCCGAGAAATATGCCGCCCAGGAGTTGCCACATGGAGACATCCGGTTTCAGATTTCCAGAATATGAACCGTCGCTGGTCGGAGGTGGCCCGGTCGTTCTCACGATTTGAGACGGTTACAGACGCATTCGGCCCTTTCGGATTTGCGGCTGTAAGAAGTGGACCTGATGAAAACGACGACTAGGGGAGGCCGGTCGAACGCCTCTATGGATTAAGGACTCGCGTGAAAACGGTTGCTCCGTTGCAGGGCCAAAGGATCCGTTACCGATCCATGAAGATCGCTCTTGCTCTTTATTGACCTTCCGTTTTGACAGGCGTCAGCTTTGCCCCGATGAGGGACGCCGCAGCGACCAGCATTGTCGACATGGCAATCATCATGATCCCCAATGCGGAGAGTCTACCCCAAAGACCGTCTTCGGCAAATCGAGAGATCTGCACGGCTAAAACCTCGGTTCCGGGTCTGGAGATCACCACGGAAAGGGCGAGCTGTCTCAATACACGCCAACTCCCGGGAGCCAATCCACAGAACAAGAGTGGATTGCTTTAACAAACCAGGCTGCGATCTGGGGTTGAAATACTCCCCTCAACTCTCATTACAATTAAAAAGAAGTGAAAAACTAACGATATTCTAACATTATTCTAACATTTAAACTATTGTGCATTTCGGCTCCGTAAATATATTTATATTTGTATTGTTCTGTAGATTAGTTCAACAAGGCTTTAAATTGCCCTCTTCGCCCTTTTATTCATTTCTCTCACTATATAAATTGCACCAACGCACCGATGATTTGGTCTGCGATGATCGGGGCGGCATTTGGGATAGATGTATTTCTTAAGTTGACAGTGATGGAGCACAGTCTGGCTCTCCATTTCCATGCATGGCTCCTTTGGTTCACTGTTGATCGTTTGCCCTGTAGGAGATATTCACAAAGGAGGTATTGAATGAAAGTTTTGGGTGCTAGCGTGAATTTGGGAACATTGGCCGCAGGAGCAGGCATCGTGCTGTTGACACCGATTGTGGTTCCGGTGATTGCCGGCGTATTGAAGCCGGTGGCCAAGTCGATTATCAAAGGCGGTCTGATCGCCTACGAGCAGGCCAAATCAGCCACTGCCGAAACCATGGAGACCCTTGAGGACCTTGCCGCCGAAGCCAAATCGGAGCTTTCTGACAAGGGCGGTTCCTCTGCCAAGCCGAAAAAAGTGTCGGCCAAAGGGGCCAAAGCGTGAAGCTGCCGGAAGCCGAGGTCGTTCATCGATCCGGTGAACGGCTTCGCATCAGGGTCGCCTCCCGAAAGGGTGACGAAGCATTTTTCGCCGCCCTGGAAAGGCGATTGACGGACGAGGGCGCTATTGCCGCCGCAAGGCCCCTTACAGGAAGTATATTGATTACGGGAGATCTGGCTTCTCCCGACTGGGTGAAAGCCATGGGAGCACGAACCCAGTCGTTTGACCTGACGGTAGTCAATCGCAGAAAGGTGACCCCTTCCGCCGCCCATTTGGTCTCCCCCATCGGTGCCCTAAACCGATACGTACGCCGCTTTACCAACGATGAACTGGATATCTTCGGCGCCGTTTTCATTCTACTCATGACGACGGGAATCATTCAGGTCCTCCGGGGCAACCTGCGACTGCCTCCCTGGTATACAGCTTTCTGGTATGCGTTTGGCATTTTCACCAAATCCATCCTGGACCGAATCGACACTGACCCCTTCCCGTCCGCCGACTGATAGCCGGCGGCATACAAGGCATGATGCATTGGGTTGTCGTCAGCCGTGCAGTAAATTCCTTTTTGTGTCCAGCTGCTGAATGCTTCCGGTTTAGAATCTGCCGCTTCCGAGGTTGGCCGGATTGGCCGCTGATTTCTCGTTTCTCCCTTGCTTTTTCTATGGTGGTATCTGATGAAGAAAAACATCGACTGCACGACGCCTGCCCATGGCCGCCCGGCATCGAGACGAGGTTCCGCCCCAACCCAACCCAATACTGAGCGAAAGAACGGGAATCCGACCGCGATCGTGGCGACTGTTCACGACGCGGTTCCTGGTCGCGTGCGGTTCAAGGTCGAGGGGCTTCACCGGTCCTTCCTGATGGAGCGATTTCTGGAGACCCGCCTCAAAAGAGAACCCGGCGTTCGAAGCGTCCGTGCCAGCCATGCAACCGGAACCCTTCTCCTTCGGTATGAAGGCGCCTGCTCGAGCCGCACGCTTGCAGACCGAATCCACCAGGTGATCACCACAGAGGCGATATCTCTGGATGAACAGCGGGCCTTCCTTGCGACGTCCGAGACCTCCTCCCCGTCGGTCTCGAGCGAAGGGACCAAACAGTCTGAAAAAACGGTTTCGCGATTCAAGGAGATAATGAAGACCAAGCTGCGTCTTTTCCATGCCGAAGGGGGGAATGAACAGGACTCTACCCCATGGCACACCATGGGATACCGCCGCCTCATCGAGCAGCTGGATACCGACGTCGACAGGGGATTGACCATGCCAATCGCCCTCGACCGGCTTCAGCGGCTTCCCGCCAACACCCTTCCCGATGCCCGTACCCGCAGCAGCGGGGATATCCTTTGGGGACAGATCAACTCTTTACCGGTGTATCTGCTGGCGGCTGCTGCCGGCGTGTCGATGATGACCGGCGGCGTTATCGATGCCATCGTGGTCATGGGAGTAGTCGCGGCAAATGCCTATATCGGTTTTGTCACCGAGCGGCGCGCCGAGCAAACCATCAGCTCCCTCAAACACTTCATCAACCCCAAAGCGATCGTCATTCGCGACGGCAATACCATGGACATCCCCGCCTGCGAGGTAACGGTGGGGGACATCATCGATTTCAAACCCGGCATGTACGTGGTCGCAGACTGCAGAGTCATCGATTCCACCCATCTCAGCATCGACGAGTCCATGTTGACCGGAGAGAGCATGCCGGTGATAAAAACCCCTGGCACCCTGCGCATCAAAAGAACGCCCCTGGCCGACCGGAGCAACATGGCCTTCATGGGCACTCTCGTCACCGGCGGACAGGGGCGGGGAGTGGTGGTGGCCACGGGGCCGGATACCGAGATCGGGCGCCTCCAGCAGCTGCTGGACGACACTCAACCTCCCGAAACGCCCATCGAAAGACAGTTGCGGGTAATGGGAGACAAGCTGGTCATGGCCTTCGGGGCGATTTGCGGGGCCGTGTTCGTTCTGGGGCTGATGCGGGGCTACGGGCTTCTGGTCATGCTGCGAACGGCCATATCCCTTGCGGCGTCTGCAGTGCCGGAGGGGCTTCCGGCGGCGGCGACCATCAATTTTGCATTGGGCATTCGCCGGATGCGGGAACACCATGTTCTCATCAGGCGTCTTCAGGCGGTCGAAACCCTTGGCGCCATCGAAACCATATGTTTAGACAAAACGGGCACCCTGACGGAAAACCGAATGACCGTCACCAGGCTGTTCACCTCCATGGAACGGACGGATGTCGACGGGGCCAGCCAGGAGAGCGTGCGGTCCGCTGTCGGCAAGATCCACCCGGCCAATCGGGAGGCCTTTCTCCATTGCTGCGCCCTGTGCAACGAATCGGAAATCAACGGCATCGACGGCAGTGGAGACCTCCTCCTTCACGGTTCAGCAACGGAAAATGCCCTGGTTCACCTGTCCGCAAGGGCGGGAGTCGACGTCCGAGAGGTCCGGGCCGCCCATCCCATACTCAAGATCACCCATCGATCGGAAAACCAGCTTTTTATGGACACTCGCCACGCGGCACCGGAAGGCGGTGTCGTTTTTGTCAAGGGCAGCCCCATGGAGGTATTGGGCCTCTGTGGTCAAGCCCTTGTCCATGGCCGATTGGAGGAATTGTCCGGACAGATGCGGGATGCGATCGAGTCGGAAAACGACCAGATGGCTGGCGACGCCTTGAGGGTTCTTGGCCTTGCCTATGCGACGTACAAAGGGGCAGTACCGGCGGATGTCAACGGCCATTTGGTGTGGATCGGGCTCGTGGGCATGGCCGATCCGATTCGGCCGGGGGTTTCCGCTTTGATTCCAGTGTTCCACCGGGCCGGCATCGACACCATTATGATCACCGGAGATCAGAGTCCAACCGCCTTTTCCATCGCCAATCACCTGAATATTTCCGGCAACAAACCTCTGGAGATTCTGGACTCCGCCGAGTTGACCTCCCTGGATTCCGACGTGCTCCAGGCCATCGCCAAACACGTCTATGTCTATTCCCGGGTCAGCCCCGCACACAAGCTGAAAATCGTCCAGGCGATCCAGGCCAATGGAAAGACCGTTGCCATGACCGGTGACGGCATCAACGACGGCCCGGCCCTCAAGGCCGCCGATCTTGGCATCGCCATGGGGCAGTCCGGAACCGACATCGCAAGGGAAGTGGCCGATGTGGTCCTCCAGAAGGACAATCTGGACACCCTCATCATTGCCGTGAAGGATGGTCGGGGCATCTACCAGAACATCCGAAAGTCGGTCCGGTTCTTTCTGGCCACCAATTTCAGCGAAATCATGGTCATGACGACCGGCATCGGCCTCGGGATCGGCTCTCCCCTGAACGTAATGCAGCTGCTCTGGATCAACATTATCTCCGATATCTTTCCCGGCCTTTCCCTCTCAATGGAGGCGCCCGAACCCGACGTGCTGGAGCGTTCCCCCCGGCCGACGGACGCACCGCTGTTTACCGGAGAAGAGTACCGGGCCATGATGCTCTCGGCAGCCGCCATATCCGGGGGAGCCCTGGGAGCCTATGGCTATGGACTGCTGCGGTACGGCCAGGGGGCAAGGGCGGGGACCCTGGCCTTCCAGGCGCTTACCCTGGGTCAGCTCCTTCATGCCTTCAACTGCCGCAGGGAATCCGGTGCCATCCATTCGGCGGAGCCACTGCCCCCGAACCCCTATCTCAACATGGCTGTCTGGGGGTCCCTGGCGCTCCAGGGGCTGACGTTTATAGTACCCCCCCTGAGGCGGCTGCTCGGCCTGGCCCCGACGGAAATCGGGGATCTCGGCGTTATCGCCGCTGCATCCCTGCTGCCTATGGTCCTTCACTCCTCCCCTAACTCCCATACCCGGACGGAACCATGATTCAACATTTTATCTTTACATCCGAATCGGTGACCGAGGGGCATCCAGACAAACTCTGTGATCAGATCAGCGATGCCATTGTCGATCGATTTCTGACCCACGATCCTTTTGCCCGGGTGCGGGCCGAATGCGCCGTTTCGAGTGCCATCGTATTTATCGCGGCTAGATTCAGGTCTGAAACGACAATGGACTTCGCCCACGTGGCCCGAAAGATCATCAAACAGATCGGCTACGAACAGGAGGAGTTCAACGAGAAAATCTGCAGCATCCTTACAGCGCCGAAGGTACTGCCCATCGATCTCAAGATGCGGTTTGACGAGCGCTCCCTTTCCGATCGTGAGATCAGCCGGATCCCAGCCAAGAATCAGGTAACGGTGTTCGGGTTTGCCTGCGATCAGACCCCGGCTTTCCTGCCCATGTCCATCTGGGTCGCCCACCAACTGGTGCGCCAGCTGACTGCGGTTCGTCGCCTCAAAGTACTTCCTTATCTCATGCCGGACGGGAGGGTCCAGGTGGGGGTGGAGTATCGGGACCGCCGACCCACAAGAATTCACAGCGTCACCCTGGTCGCCGATCAGAGGGATATCGGCAAACCGGGCATCGGGACCCTGAGGAGCGATATGATGGCCTCGGTCATCGAGCCGGTGTTTGCGAAGCTCGACATCCAGCCGGATGATAAAACACGAATCAACATCAACCCCGAAGGTCCCTACCAGGGAGGCCCACCCCACCACTCGGGGCTAACGGGCCGGAAAAACGCCGTGGATACCTATGGCGAGTATGCCCGTCACAGCGGAAAGGCCCTCAGCGGAAAAGACCCCATCCGGATCGATCGCATCGGGGCCTATGCAGCCCGGCATGCGGCGAAAAACATCGTGGCAGCGGGTCTGGCCGCCGAGTGCGAAGTGCTGCTCAGCTATTCCCTGGGCATCACCCAGCCGGTTTCCCTTCAGGTCCAAACCTTCGGTACCGGTGTGATCCCGGAAAAAGACATTGCCAAACTGATTCAAACCCACTTCGATTTCAGACCGGCGGCCATCATTCGGGATTTCGACCTCCGAAACCTTCCGGCACAAAACAGTGGCCGGTTTTACCAGCGGCTGGCGTCCTACGGCCATTTCGGCAGGGACGACATGGAACTTCCCTGGGAGCGGACCGACCGCTTGGAGCGGTTGAAGACTTCCCTGTAAAGGCATCGGCACTCGCATAGGGGGGGAGGATCCCATGATCATCGGCATCGTCAATCAAAAAGGCGGGGTTGGAAAAACCACCGTTGCGGTCAATCTTGCCGGTGCCCTGGCCGAGCATGGAAGGAAAGTCCTTCTGGTTGACGCCGACCCCCAAGGCAGCGTGCTGCAGTGGGCCTCGCTGGAAACCCAGAAGTTCTTTGACGTCGTTCATTTGCCGGGGCTTTCCGACCGCCGGCAGATTCGATCCGCAGGCAAGGGCTATGGCCATATCGTCATCGACTCGCCTCCGGCCCTCGAGGCCATCTCCCAGCGGGTGTTGGCCATCGGAGACCTGACCCTCATACCCGTCGGTCCCAGCCCTCTGGACATCTGGTCCAGCCGTGAAACCCTTCAAAGACTCTCGGGAGCACGGAAGAAAAGCCTTAAGCGCAGATCCCTGCTGTTGATTACCAGGAAAATCCCCAATACCCGCGTCGGTAAGGAAGCCAGAGAGGCCATGGAGGGCTTCGGGATAGAGGCCTGCCGAACCGAAATTACCCAGCGGATCGCCTATGTGGAGGCCATGATCGCTGGCCTGCCGGTTCACCGGTATTCTCCAAGAAGTGCGGCCGCCAGAGAATCAATCAACCTTTGCAACGAATTGCTGACCTACGAGGAAGGATAAGCCAATGCCACCCAAAAGAGCGTTGAGGGATGCCGTTGAGGACCCCTTGGCCCGGAAAAGCCAGAAAGGCTCGGCGGCAGCGATAGATGACAAAACCAAGGCGCCGCGGCGTGAGGTGGGATTTTGGCCGACCATGGCCGCTCTCGCTGTCGGCCTTCTGGGGGGGGTGTTGATCGGCCGGTTTTTCAGGTGGCGCTGAGGCCTTGATTGGAGTACCTATTTCAGTAACGACGACGCCCGGGGGTAACCCCCGGGCGTCGTCGTTGCGGCTATGACGAAAGGTGCCGATGAAGTGATGTGACGGTTGGTGGTTGCTCAGATCAGGGCGGCCAGAAGGCCAAGGCCATTTGATTCCAGTGCGCGACCGACCGCCCAGGATACCATTGCCCGGCCGAAGGCTTGCCCGGTCCGGGTCGCGGACGAAGTAATCTTACTATCGAGATCGACGGCCTTTTCGGCGTCAAAATAACCGCAATACTGCAGCAGGTTTAAAAAATGCCGTTCGTCGACCACTGACGGATCGTACTGAATCTTGACGCTTCCCGTCACGGGATTT
>JASFIA010000088.1:0-7627 GCA_050122915.1 Desulfobacterales bacterium
AGATTATATCGATCGGGTATTGACACGGATTACTTTGGGGGGCGCCCTCTACGTCTCGGCTGTTTGCGTGCTGCCGTCCATTCTGATCACGCGATTCGATGTGCCGTTTTACTTTGGTGGAACGGCGTTGCTGATCGTGGTCGGTGTGGCCATCGACACGGTGTCCCAAATCGAAAGTCATATGCTGACGCGCCATTATGAAGGGTTTCTTAAAAAAAGCGGGCCAAGTATGAGGGGGCGCCGTTAACCGCGCCTTCGGGGGGAAAACGTAAAGTACAGCACATCGGAAGCGGACTCATAGGGAGCGATTCTATGGCAAAAGAAGAGGCGATCAAGGTTGAAGGGACGGTTCTGGAGACGCTTCCCAACGCCATGTTCAAGGTAGAACTCGAGAATGGCCATCAAGTACTGGCCCATATATCCGGGAAAATGCGAATGCATTTCATCAAAATTCTTCCTGGCGACCGAGTGACGGTTGAACTCTCACCCTACGATCTCAGTCGCGGACGAATCACATATCGTTCCAAATGATCCCTGAATTGCCTGAACGGGTTTTTCTTGCCGTATCGCTGGCAATTGACACCGCTTGAGGAGTACACCGAAAATGAAAGTGCGAGCATCCGTAAAGAAGATTTGCAGCAAATGCAAAATCATTCGCAGGAAGGGAACCGTCAGAGTCATCTGCGAGAACAAGAGGCACAAACAAAGACAAGGATAGAGGAGGATCAGCTTTGGCACGAATAGCTGGCGTAGATTTACCCAGGAATAAACGGGTGGAGGTTGGATTGACCTACATTTACGGCATCGGTCGAACCACCTCGAAGAAAATCCTCGATCGCCTCGGCATTGATCCGAGTACCAAAACGGATGCGCTATCTGAAGCGGAGATCAGCAATATCCGAAAGCTGATCGACGATGATTTTAAAGTGGAAGGGGAACTACGTACCGAAGTATCCATGAACATCAAGCGCCTCATGGACCTGGGTTCATACAGGGGCCTGCGGCATCGCAGAGGACTACCGGTTCGAGGGCAGAGAACCAGTACCAACGCCCGCACAAGAAAAGGCCCCAGACGCGCCGCCGTTAAGAAAAAAGGCGCTGCAAAGAAGAAATAACGCTCAATTGTACAAGGGATAATTCATGCCTAGAAAAACCCGGATCAAAAAAAAGGTCAAAAAGAATATTTCGACCGGCGTCGTCCATATTCAGTCGACTTTCAACAATACTATCGTGACCATTACCGACTCCGGTGGCAATGTCGTGTCCTGGTCCAGTGCCGGGGTGCAGGGCTTCAAGGGGTCCAGGAAAAGTACGCCGTTTGCCGCACAGATGGCTGCAGAGGATGCTGCCAGAAAAGCGAGAGAGCACGGTATGAAAACGGTAGAAGTATATGTAAAGGGACCGGGGCCGGGAAGGGAATCGGCACTGCGTTCACTGCAGGCTGCGGGATTTACGGTGACCGTCATCAAGGATGTGACCCCGATACCCCATAATGGTTGCCGTCCACCCAAACGGCGCAGGGTATAAATCGACTGCATTGGTTCCCCTGAAGAGACCCAAAGGAGGATATTTTGGCTCGATACACAGGTTCTGTCTGTCGGATGTGCCGACGGGAAAATATGAAGCTGTTTCTAAAAGGCGATCGTTGTTACTCCGACAAATGCGGATTTGATCGCCGAGGGTACGTTCCCGGACAGCATGGTCAGCGGCGCGGTCGGAAATTGTCCGACTATGGTATTCAGCTTCGCGAGAAGCAAAAAGTAAAACGTATCTATGGGCTTACGGAAAAACAGTTCCGCATCTCCTTTAGCAAGGCAAGCCGGAAAAAAGGCATTTCTGGTACGAATTTCCTGGTTCTTCTAGAACGACGGCTGGACAATGTGGTCTATCGATTAGGTTTTTCAGCCTCTCGAAATCAAGGTCGCCAACTGGTTCGCCACAGCCATATCAGCGTTAACGGAAAGCGGGTGAATATCCCTTCCTTCCAGGTCAAAGTCGGGGACATCATTGAAATCCGTGAGAAGAGCCGACAAGTGCAGGCCATCGTTGATTCTCTGGATGCGGTCGTCAGAAGAGGGGTTCCCCAATGGCTCGACTTGGACAAAGACAATATGAAGGGCGTCATCAAAAGCTTTCCGGTTCGTGAAGACTTGACAATGCCCATGCAGGAGCAGCTGATCGTCGAGTTCTACACCCGCTAGTCGAAGAGATCGGTAACCTACGATGTCTTCATTGTTGGTTGTCCATCCAGCAGCCCTAAATTGCCACTTCCAGAGGAGATACGGACATGTCCTCAACTGATCTAAAATTTATGAACTGGCAGCAACTCATCAAGCCAGAAAAGGTGGGAGTGACCACTGAGGGTTCATATGGGAAATTCGTCTGTGAGCCCCTTGAGAGAGGATTTGGAATTACCATCGGTAACGCATTGCGGCGGACTATCCTGTCATCTCTCTACGGAGCGGCCATTGTATCGGTACGTTTTGACAAGGTCATGCACGAATTCAGCACCATTCCCGGCGTTCTCGAGGACGTTTCGGAAATCATTTTAAATCTCAAAGAGGTGCGTCTTCGTGTCAAGGACGCTGGACCGAAGAAGCTCCGACTTGAAAAAAAGGGAGAGGGACCCGTGACGGCAGGCGATCTTGTGTCCGACACGGGTGGATGCGACATTCTCAATCCCGACCACCCCATTGCGACGCTCTCTGATGGCGGTAACCTCCAGATGACATTGATGGTCAAAGTCGGCAAAGGGTACTCCCTCTCCGAGCAGAACAAAGATGAGGAAGATCCGGTTGGTACCATTCCCATCGATTCAGTGTTTTCTCCCATCAAACGAGTGAACTACACCGTACAAAATGCTCGTGTCGGGCAACGGACTGACTACGATAAGCTCACCATGGAGGTGTGGACTGATGGCAGCGTGCATCCGGCGGATGCGGTTGCCTACGGAGCCAAAATTCTAAAGGAGCAATTGGCGATCTTCATCAATTTCGACGAAGAGGCCGAGCCGGAGATAAGCGCTTCGGAAGACGACGGTTCAAACGCCCAATTCAATGAAAATCTTTACCGGAGCGTCGAGGAATTGGAATTGTCCGTTCGCAGTGCCAACTGTTTGAAAAATGCCGATATCCACAAGATCTATCAGTTGGTCAGCAGAACCGAGGCAGAAATGCTCAAGACGAAAAACTTCGGCCGTAAATCGCTGAACGAAATCAAGGAAGTGTTGGCTGAAATGGGCCTCTCTTTGGGAATGAAGCTTGAAGGCTTTGTTGTTCCGGAAGAAGAGGAGATCGTAGAAGGAGAATAAGGGATCCAATGAGACATCTTAGAGCCGGCATAAAGCTGAATAGGACAACCAGTCATCGGAATGCGATGTTTCGAAACATGGTGACGTCCCTGTTCAAGCATGAACGCATAAAGACCACCGAGACCAAGGCCAAAGAACTGCGCCGATGGGCCGATCATCTGGTGACCCTCGCCAAGAGAGGCGACCTTCATGCCCGTCGGCAGGCGCTTGCCATCGTCCGGGAGAAGCAGGTCGTCCACAAGCTCTTTGAGGAGGCCCAGGAGCGTTTTGGAGGTGTCAACGGCGGCTATACCCGTATCGTAAAAATCGGCTTCCGGCCCGGTGATGCGGCAAAAATGACGATGATCGAGTTGGTGACGCCAGAAGGCCAACCGAAAAAGAAGAAAAAAAAGAAAAAGGCTTCGGCGTTGCCGAAGACGGCGCCTTCGGCGGCACCTGAAACCGAGGCAACGTCGCCAAGGGCCGCCGAAGAAGCGGTTCAGCCGCAAACGGATGCCGCAGCCGATGGCGATAAGCCCAAATCTGCCATCGAGAATGAGAACCAGACGACGACCCCCGAGGCGGTCGATGCCGCTTCTGTCGCTGAGGAACCGAAAACGATAGAGGACGCTGAACCAGACTTAGACAAAAGCTCCCAAGAGAAGAAGAACGATCCCGCCTGACGCCGACCCACTGTCGGACGAATGACGCCCCTCGGCAGCCAATGGCTCCGCGGGGCGCTTTTTTTTGAATGCCACCAAGAGGTGCGGATACCGCCTGTAACCATGAAACTCGGCAATCCCGCCGACAAGATGCGGATCAGAGGCAATCCATCCCTGCGGCTAGCTCGATATTACTGGTCTCCCCCTTCTTTTTGAAGCGGCCCCGGGGTGATCGCGATCCCTCCGCCTCATAGTGCGGTCATTCATGAGCAGCCGGGCAGGGTGAAACGCCCATTGAAGCAAGGAGGCTTCTTTCCTCTGGGATTGACTTGTGCATCATCGACGGCTACTCTGACGAACAAGTCAATTCCGGTTCCGATCGCATCCACCATTGGCTGTCACAGCAGCGAAGGCGAAAATACCATGTACCGTTTTACGGCCGCTATGTATGGTGTTCTTTTGCTGTTGATAACTTCCGCTCCTGCAACGGGAACAAATCCAGGCGGTTTTTCAACGACGCCCGTCAAAAACCTTTTGGTTCTGCATTCCTATGACCGTGCCTTGCAGTGGACAAACGGAATTGAGCAAGGTTTCGAATCCGTGGTAAGTGCCAGTCCACTCCGAATCAATATGCATGTCGAATACATGGATTCCGAACGCCATATAGGCAACGACTATCTCGATGACCTTCTGCGGCTCTATCAGAAAAAGTATCAAGGCCTTCAACTCGATGTGGTCGTTACTTCCGATGACATTGCCTTTCGGTTTGCCTTATCCAATCGTGATCAGCTCTTTCCGGGCGTGCCCATCGTTTTCTGCGGGGTCAACTCTATCGACGTCTACCGCCAGAGTGAAACCTTCCAACCGTTGATGACCAATATGACGGGGGTCGTCGAAGCTCTGGACGTGGAAAAAACCCTGCAACTTGCCCTACAATTTCATCCCGAGGCCAGTGAAGTGGTCGTCATCAACGACCAGACGGTCAACGGACAAATCAACCGCCTCATCCTTGAACCGCTCGTGGATCGGTTCTCGAACCGCGCAGAGTTTCTCTTTCTTGATGACGTCGAGATCGGTGACCTGCTTTCCCAGCTGGCGGTGCTTTCCGAGAATAGTATTCTGCTTCTCATGACCTTCAATCGAGACAATGCAAACAACGTTTTCTCCTATAGTGAATCTATCGAACTGATTGCCGGTGCTTCCAGTCGACCCATATATGGTGTCTGGGAGTTCTACCTCGGCAGAGGGATTGTGGGAGGGGTACTGACCAGTGGGCGTTACCAGGGAGCGACAGCCGGGAATCTGGCTCTGAGTGTATTGGGAGGGGACACCCCCGACCGTCTTCCCATCATTGTCGACAGCCCGAATGTTCTGATGCTGGATTATCTCCAGCTGAAGCGATTCTCCATAGCCGAGGCCGCGATTCCCCCTGATGCCATTGTTATCAATCGGCCAGATTCATTTTACGGCCGTTACAAGGCCTTGATCTGGTGGGGAGGCTCCGGGATTTTCCTCCAGGCTGCCGTCATTGTCATGTTGGGGATTAATATCAGGCGCCGAAAAAGGGTTGAAGAAATTCTCCAGGCCAGAGAAGTCCAATACCGGCGGATATTCGAAAATATACAGGACGCCTATTACGAAGTCACTTTTAACGGTAAAATTTTGGAAATGAGCCCTTCGATAGAGCGTATCCTGGGGTTCACCCGGGAGGAACTCATTGGACAATCTTTTATGACTCTGTATGAGAATCCCGGGGAACGGGCCGTATTCCTTGATGCCATTCAGGACCGAAACCGGCTGCCGGACTATGACATTAAGCTCAAAAACGCTTCCGGCGAAATGGTGCCGGTGTCCATCAATGCGGCGATTGTGCGCGATGATGCCGGTGAACCCGTCAAAATCGTCGGCTCGATGCGCAATATCGAAGAGCGAAAAATGGCTGAAAAAGTCCGTCAGCGGCTCGAGAAGAAACTATTCAAGGCCGAGAAAATGGAGGCCATAGGGACTCTGGCTGGAGGCGTCGCCCACGATCTCAACAACATCCTGAGCGGCCTCATTAGTTATCCCGAACTATTAAAAATGAAGTTGCCGGCCGACGACCCGATGCAATCTCCGCTTGATACTATCCGACGGTCGGGATTAAGGGCCGCCGCTGTGGTTGAAGACCTGCTGACGCTTACGCGGCGAGGCATATTGATAAAAGAGGCTTTGAGTATTAATGCCATCGTCAACGACTGCATCCGCAGTAAAGCCTTCAGGGAATTGAAAAACCGATTTCCCGACGTGTTGTTCGATATCGGACTGTCCCCGGATCTGCCGCTTGTCAGGGGATCTTCATCCCATTTACATCAGGCCTTTTTCAATTTGCTGACAAACGGCGCTGAATCGGTCGGTGGAACGGGTATCATCCGACTGACTACCGGTCAACAGAGGCTGGATGCGCCCCCAAAAGGTTATGATGAGGTGGTCGAGGGAGATTATATCTGGCTGAAAGTCTCCGATAACGGTCCAGGCATTCCATCGGAACATATGGATCGGATATTTGATCCCTTCTACACTAAAAAGAAGATGGGACGAAAAGGCACCGGACTGGAAATGGCCGTGGCCTGGGGAACGGTGATGGACCATGACGGCTACATCGAAGCTGAAAGCCGGGATGGTTCGGGTTCAGCATTTACGCTTTTCTTTCCCGTCATCCCTGAATCGGAGGAAAGGTCCGTTGAGAGCGATACGTCCCGGCTTCACGGCAGCGGGCGCATTCTCATTGTCGACGACATGGAGGAACAACGGATGATTGCGGGTGCCATCCTCTCCCAGCTGGGCTACGAAACCGCCAGCGTTTCGTGCGGCGAAGCGGTTTTGGACCATCTGGAGGAGAATCGGGTCGATTTGGTCATTCTGGACATGATCATGGAACCTGGAATCGATGGTCTCGACACCTATCGCCGGATACACAAGCACTATCCCAATCTGGCGGTGGTCATCGCCAGTGGCTACTCCCAAACCGATCGTGTCAAAGAAGCGCTGGGATTGGGCGCCAAAGCGTTCGTCAGAAAACCTTATACCATTACCCAGCTGGGCACATGCATCCGGTCGGTATTAAACAATCGATCCGACTGATGCCGTGCCAATGCATCCATTCTCCACCCTCCAAGTTCCTGCGGCTGCCCCCTTCCCGGCCCCATCGATCGATTCGTTTTCAATCCGGGAGGGCGTCGTCTGCCGGCACACGGCCTGTCTCAACCCATCCCATTGAAGCAGACACCGCCATCAATCTGTAGAACCCCGTCATCATAGCTTCGCAGCCTTCTCCCATACATGGTCAGCGATCGGATAGGGTGACCATTGTCTCCCCAACGGGGGGGATGTAGGGAACCATCATCCTTTCGTTTGCTTCAGCAAAGCGGTGCACCTCTGAGGCATGTCAACGTCAGTCGGACGGCGCTTTCCGTCGTTCCAGCGATATTTAAAGACCGGTTGCACGGATACCTGTGCGTCGTCGCCCGACTCGATGGGCGCAATCGGGCATTTTCCCCATGGCACCCTCCCTGGGGCTGTGCGGGGGGCATGAGATTCAAACGCGCTGACCTGCTTGTTGGGCCCGCCGGCTCGGGTGTTAGGAAAAGAACATCGAGTTTCCCTGACGGTATTATGAACTCGGTACGGTTTTTGGAAA
>JASFIA010000089.1:0-7615 GCA_050122915.1 Desulfobacterales bacterium
CGGCATCCGGCTGCCGCATCGTGGACCGTGGAACGCCCCTACCCTCTTTCTGATGAAAACACGATCACCATGAACTGACCAGGTATCATGAACGGCTTTCTGCAAATTCTAAAAATGGTGGTTGTCTTAGCCGCGGCCGTCACACTCGGCAACTGGTTTTTGGCCGAGTATCGGTCAGCGCGGGCCAAAGGGCGTCCGTGGTATGCACCGTATTTGACGATACCCGGCATCCTCATTCTTATCGCCATTGCGGCGCCAGTTCTTCTGCTGCTCTTCCGATGACCGATCGGTCTTCACTCGATTGGGTATCTTTTCGGCACACGCCTCACGGCATCGGCCCCCGCTTTCAAAACCAACGACTTCGCCTTGCGACCCCCCTATGAACGCGCTTGCCACGACACTCCCACGGGCTTATGCCAAACCGCTGGTCAACCGAAGATGGTCATACGGACCCGGGCTGTGGAAACAGGCCGTCACCACCCCCGTCAATGTAAAACTATTGTCAAACCGACGATTCTCCTTGTCATGACAGGGGGGTTATCCCTACAGAGATATGTCAATCCCAAATCATGGATTGATCGCATACCGACTATCGAAAACGGTCAGTCGAAAGGAAAATCATGTCACTTCCAGCACTTAAAATCGGCGATCTCACCAGTCGGATTCCCATCATACAGGGCGGTATGGGAATTGGTGTTTCCCTCTCCGGCCTGGCGTCCGCTGTCGCCGAGCAGGGGGGCATAGGAGTCATCGCCGGTGCAATGACAGGGATCAGCGAGCCTGATGCGTCCTCCGACAGCGCCCAAGCCGACATCCGCGCCCTGAAAAGAGAAATCCAAGCGGCAAGGTCCAAAACCGACGGCGTCCTTGGCGTCAACATCATGGTCGCCTTGAACAACTATGCCCATCTCGTTCGCACCTCCATCGCTGAAGGCATCGACGTCATCTTCTCCGGTGCCGGACTGCCGATGGATTTACCCGGATACCTTACCGAGGGGGCCAGGACCAAGCTGGTGCCTATCGTGTCATCAGCCAGAGCGGCCGCGTTGTTGTGTAAGAAGTGGTTCGCACGCTATTCCTATCTTCCCGATGCATTCGTAGTGGAAGGTCCCATGGCAGGAGGGCACCTGGGGTTCAAGGAGGAAGATTTAGACAATCCGAAATTTGCCCTGGAAAACCTGGTTTCGGATGTCTTGGAGACGGTCAACCAGATCGGGGCCTCCCATGGAAAACGAATCCCCGTCATTGCCGCCGGGGGCATCTATACCGGGGAAGACATATGCCGATACTTGAACATGGGCGTCGCGGGCGTTCAGATGGGAACGCGTTTCGTTGCGACCCACGAATGTGATGCCGACAAGGCCTTCAAGCAGGCTTACGTGGATGCCAAGGAAGAGGATCTTGTGGTGATCAAGAGTCCGGTCGGCATGCCGGGACGGGCGCTTCGCAACCCGTTCATCAATGATGTCAGCAGCGGAAAGAAAAAACCATTCCGGTGTCCTTACCACTGCATCAAAACCTGCGATCCGGAAAACAGCCCGTATTGCATCAGTCTTGCCCTTCTGTGCGCCAAACAGGGAAAGCTGAAAAACGGTTTTGCCTTTGCCGGCCAAAATGCCTACCGGGTCAATGAAATCATCTCGGTCAAAGAACTCATCGACACCCTTCGGACGGAGTACGAATCGGCCTGCAGCTGCCGAGCCGCCTGATGGCAATCCACATCGGTCACACCGTCTCATCATCGTCACACCACAAACGCCGCGTCCACGCCCATGGCCGCGGCGTTTGTCCATAAAGTGCCGACGGTCACCCCCCCTCCCTGCCACCGGCCCTGGACGCAGATCGCTTCCGTTGCCGTCTTGACGGGACAAATTGCCTCTTATCAATATTCTCTCCCTTGAAAACAACCGCCCAAAGCCACACTATTCGAGGGGTCCCATCGGATTCTCACCACCATTGGATCCGTTGACCGTCACGATTCGACGCCCGGCGGAGGCAGTCGCATCGGCTGGTCGTGCGTTCATTTCTCATGACACTAAGGTCGCGGGAGGCCTCATCATGGGTGCTTTTCGAACGGCAGCAATCCTTCTCAACCTCGGTCTGCTGATCACCGGCTGTCAGACGCCTTCTACAACGCCGACGGCGAGTCACGGAAGCCATGCCCGTGTGGAGATCGTGGGAGAGATCACCGCAAATGCTATCCCAGAGGCCAGCGGAATGGCCTCGTCTCTCATTCGAAAAGACCTCCTTTGGATCGTCAACGACAGCGGCAACCCATCGGCTCTGCACGCCATCGACACCACTGGCGCCTACCTCGGATCGGTTCGGGTGGAGGGGGTGGATAACAGGGACTGGGAAGATTTGGCGGCGTTCAGGCTGGGAGGGACCGCTTATCTTCTCATCGCCGATATCGGAGACAATGCCGCCAAACAGGACCACTATACCCTATCCATCGTCGAAGAGCCGTCGACAGGCGATTCTGCCGCCATCGCGGGGTCGGTTCGGCCCACCGGCACCGTTCGATTCCAGTATCCCGACGGCGCCAAGGACGGGGAATCCGTTGCAGTGGTTCCCGAGCTCAATCGCGTCTACATCCTCACAAAACGAACGACACCGCCAGTCCTCTATTGTGTGGACCTCATTCCGCCCCCCGGTCGGACGCTGCTGATGGCGGAGCGCGTAACCGAAGTGACAGGGCTTATCAAGCCGGACAGCGGCATGCTGCCCGGCATCTCCGAGAATTGGCCCTTCAGGAACCAGCCGACGGCGATGGACATCGATCCCCGGGGCCGCCGGGCGATTGTGCTCACATACTCCGATGCGTTTCTCTTCACCAAAAAACCATGGGAAACATGGATGAACGCCTTTTCGGGAACCCCGGAGGCCATGGGGTTGCCCCGTCTCCCTCAGGGAGAGGCCATATGCTTTTCCTTCGACGGACGCTCGGTGTTCGTTACCACGGAAAACCTTCCCGCCCCACTGCTGCGGATCGATGTGCCCCGATAGGCGGGGACCACCCAGCGTGGGCGCGACCTTCCCCGGGAGGAGATCCCGATGAACCTGCCTGTCTGGTTGTGGATCGTTTTTTCGCTGTGGCTCGGGCTGTTCGCGGCCAAGGCCGCATATGGTTTCGGCGTGGCGGTGGCCCTACCCAAAACCCGGGGGGCACTTTTCGTATCTTCTTCGAAACGGCGGATATCGATTGCTCTGAGCGCCATTCATCCCTCAAAAGACGGCCTTTTGGTGGACCTCGGCTGCGGAGACGGGCGAATTCTGCGTCACGCACGAAAACACTACGGCATCAGAGCGGTGGGATACGAGGTCAACCCCATTGCATGGGCAAAAGCCAAATGCCTCACAGCGTTCGACAACGGCATCAGCATCCGGTTTCAGGATTTCAGGCGGGCGGATCTATCCACAGCGGACATCGTGGCCTTTTATCTCTTCCCGGACGTTCTCGGCGATCTGTCCCAGGACCTTCAGAAGGGTCGTTTCAAAACAGGGGCTGTTCTGGTATCATTCAACTTCCCATTGCCGGGCACGAGGCCTTCCTTCGTGGTTCACCCACCGGGCAGTCTCCACAGCGACCCGGTCTTTTTCTACCGTGTTTCTTAAGAAATGGAGCCACCCGTTGAGAAGGAGGTGAACCCGGCGCCCTTCCCTTCCGATTTTTCCCACCACCAATGCCGGGGGATAGGGATGAGAGGAGAACACATGACCGATATCACCGTCTGCGTTTCCAGAATTGAACGGACATCGGCCTCCGAAGCCGCCGTTCGGGATCACCGCGTTGTCATGGACCGGCCGGAATCCAAAGGCGGCGGAAACGCTGGAGCCATGGGGGGAGAAATGCTTCTGGCCAGTTTTGGCGGTTGCTTCATGAGCAATCTGATCGCCGCTGCCGAAGGCAGGGATTTATCCCCTACGGCCCTTGCAGCCACCGTCACCGGGACTCTCGATGGCCAACCTACCCGTTTTACACGGATCGCCGTGGAAGTCACCTACCGGGGGGTTACGACGGAAGAGATGGAAAAACTGGTTCAAATTGCCGAGAAGGGCTGCATTGTTCGCAACACCCTCAAAGGGTCCGTTGAAATCAGTGTTTCCCTGGCATTCTGACGGAGGTTCCCGCCGGGTTCAACGTCTTTCAATGGATGACGCCATTCGAAAAGCTGAAACCCAAGGGGTTTGATAGTCGGCCGATCCCCGCAAAGGACTTCGTCGGGGAAGTCGGAAGAGGATCGCTTCAGCCGTGACTTTTCTTCCTCGGATCGGAACGGAACTGGGTGGAGGTCACGAAATGGGTGGCCCCGGAAACTTCTTTAAACCGGATGGCCGTGAAATCGGTCCCACCAATGCGGACAATCCGTAGAGGGCTATCGCTGCAAGGGTGAGTCGCAAATACCCCAGATGAAGGGAAAGCATGGCTGCCAGCACGGCTCCTATCACCGAGGAACACCCATTGACCGCCCATGCCCATGGCATGCGGTCAGGTCGGGTTCGAGTCAGTCGCATCATCCCGATGGGGAAAAACATGCCAATGAAAAAGGCCACCGGCCCCGTGGACAAAGCGACGGCGGCAATCCGATATCCGAGAGGGGCTTCCATGAGGCGATCACCCGCTATGCCGAACACTCCCAGGGCGATTACCGAACCCAAGGCCACGCCTCCTGCAACCCATAGCTCCACCCTCACCCCATTGATACGCTCGACGGCCAACCGGGCGACGAGGCGACTGCCCACACCCGCAAACACCAAAACTCCCGCCAGAACCGACGAAGCCGCCAGCACCGGATGGTGAAGGAACCGAACCCCCATCTGGATAAACACGATTTCGAGGGCGATGAATCCGAAGCCGATGCCACCGAAATACACCATCAGACGGCAACGGCCGGGACCGGGACCGCCCAGCAACCTTCGCTTTGCCAGAAGGGGCAAAAAAATCAGAACGGTACCCAGCAGTATGGCGGCCGTCAGCGTCAGGAATATCGTCTGAGCCCCCCAATCCGTCATGCCCACCGAGTCCTGGCCAGCCCCCGGCATCCAATCCCCAAGGCTCGGGGACTTGTGAAAGAAATGAAAGTAAGGACGGTCGTCGGTGACCGCCTCGACGTCGTAGGGATAGTGTGTCAAGAACCGGTCCCTGTCCTCACCGATCAAGGCGGTGACGCCTTCGAAAAACTCAGGCCGGCGGAGTATGTTCCGACGGTTGACCTCCCGGACAGAGATGCCGGGGAAGTAAACCGGATCGAAGCCACGCTCCCGGCAAAACGACCGGATGCGGATGCGATCCTCCGGGGTGATGCCGCCTTCCCTGATAAGAAGTGTACCTGTTTTCCAGCTGCGTACCACGGCCAGATGATCGGCAGGCCGGGTGATCCCCTCTTCCCTCATTGCCGTCAGCACGGTATCCACCAGTCGAAGTCCATCCCGCGGCGGCAGTCGCAGTTGCCAGGAAACGCTCAAACATCCACCGGGAGACAAGGCTCTCAGGCAGGACCGGAAGGCGTCCACGGTAAGATGATAGTCTTCCGTCAGAGCCAGGGAGCCGGGCCCCGAGCCGCTTCCAATCGCAGGGAAAAGGATCAGATCGTATGGAGCGGCGTTCCCTGCCAAGAATCCCCTGATCTCTTTGGGAATCAACCGTGTGTGGGAGGATAGATAAGGCCAGCCCGACAACGCCGAAAAGCGCTCCGTCAAAAGGTCTATCTTTTGTGGGTCCAATTGGAGGGCGTCAATGGGGGACCGACCGTGAAAAAATGACAGCAACACCGTGGACCCCATTCCGGCCATGGGAAGCAGTGCACTTCCCTTCGACGGCATCAGGTGGAATGCCAGTGCGGTTGACGTCTGGTCCAGGTAGGCCAGGGACCCTCGATCGCCTTCGAAGCGGGTAATGGGATCGGGTTGGTCGCCGTCTGTAAAAACCGCGAGTTGGGCCGGCGGTTCTATCGTCGAGAGAAGGCTTGCCCCCTGGACCATCCGGAACGGAATTGTCGGGCTGTCGACGACCGCGACCCAGCCGAGGGGACTGGAGCGGTCCTCAATAATCTTCGCCTCGGGGATTTCCAGGGTCTGGCGCAATGGTTTGTATGGCGACAATCGGAGGGCCAGGCTGCGGTCACTCGTTCCGGCGGCAAGGAAAGCCGCCAATACCGCTGTCACTGCCGTGGCCGTTCCCAATCGGGAGGGCCGCTCCACACCGGCGGATATGGCGGCGCATACCGCCAATCCGACGACGCCGGCAAGTGCATCAAGCGGATCGGCCCTGTACAGAAGCGCCACCATCCCGATGGCGCCGATGCCGGCACCCGCCAGATCGGAACCGTAGATCCGGGGGATATCGTGATCGAACCGCTTCAGGGTAGAGCCGATGATGACGCCGGCAAAGAAAAACGGCACGGCAAAAAGCACAATGGCGAGGAGAAGATATACCAACTGAAAGGCGTTCCAGCGAATGTCCAATGGATTGAAGGGCACCTGAATGCCGGCCTCCGTTGAACACCACATGCTGAGTGGCAACGCGACCGACGAGAGGTGGAAAAACCGGTCATAGCCCTGACGATAGGCTCCGGGGGAAAGCACCAGCCAGCTGCCACTGGCTCCATACCCAAGCAGGGCGAGGCTGATGACCAGAAAGGCAAGATGGTGCCACTGAACGACGGCCAGCAGCCGCATCAAAAGCAGTTCGTATGCCAATGCAGCGGCGGAGGTCAACGCAACGGTCACCAACGGCGGCCGCTCTCGACGCATCCGGAAATAGCCGTAGGAAAATCCCATAGCCATTCGGTTATCCTCAATGGTTTCCGGTCAGCGGCACAAACCGCACCGGAAGCACCTGTCGGGTGACCAGTTCACCGTTGGTCTGCTTCACCACCAACATCAGGTGCTGGGTCCCGAATCGGTGACCCACCGGAATGACCATCGTTCCCCCCGGTTTCAGCTGAGCGACCAAAGGAGGCGGCACCTGACCAGCGACGGCAGTGACGATGATGGCATCGAAGGGGGCGGCCTCTGGCCACCCGTAATAGCCGTCTCCGGTACTGCATCGCACGTTGTCATATCCCTGCGCCGCTAGTCGGTCCTTGGCCTGGATGCCTAGCTGGGGGATAATTTCGATGGTGTAGACCTCCGACACAAGAGGGGAGAGAACAGCCGCCTGGTAGCCGGACCCGGTGCCCACCTCGAGCACCCTGTCCGAGGGTTTCGGGTCGATGAGATCCGTCATAAGGGCCACAATGTAGGGTTGCGAGATGGTCTGACCGTATCCGATGGGCAGGGGGCGGTTCTCGTAGGCTCTTCTCTTCTCATCCTCGGGAACGAATAGGTGGCGGGGCGTACTCCCCATCGAGGCCATCACACCAGGATCGAGGGTTTCCCTGTCGATCCAGTGCCGGGTGTCTGCCACGCTGTCCCGGATCTCCTTCATCATCCGCTCCCTGGCCGGCAACCAGGGATCCTCCTGGCCGGCCGCCACCGGCGACGCCATCACCAGGAGGATGAGTCCCAACAATCGAAGAAAGACTGGCGACAGGGCGCATAGCCCTTTAATCGGTTGCAAACGCACCATGGTCACCTCCAATCCATGTCGCTGCGGCATCAGTATCCCATCGAT
>JASFIA010000090.1:0-7574 GCA_050122915.1 Desulfobacterales bacterium
CGGTCGAAGCCCTTCACATAACCAAATGAAAACACAATTTATTGATACGCTTTCGGCCGGAGACGCCGTCGATGATGTTTTTTTGCTGTCTGAGAAGCGGCTGGCCCAGAAGCGGGATGGAAGCCCATATCTCACCCTGTCGTTGTCGGACAGGACCGGGGTTGTCAAGGGGGTCATGTGGGAGCCCGATACGGCGATTGCGGCGCACCTCAAGGCCGGTGACCCATTGAGAGTAAGAGGATCGGTGTCGGAATACAGAGGCACCGTTCAACTGGTGATTCGCAGTCTCGAAAAACTCGAAACCGATGCTGCAGACCCCGCCGATTTCCTACCTGCGACGTCCATGGATGTCGATGCGTTGTTCGACAGGCTGAAAAGAATGACCGCATCCATGGAAACCGAGTGGATTCGCCTTTTTTTTGAACGATTATGGTCGGATCCAACCGTCGTCCATCGCTTCAAGCGGGCACCGGCCGCAAAGCTGATGCACCATGCGTATCTGGGTGGCTTACTTGTCCATTGCCTTTCCATGGCGGTTTTGGCTGAGAAGATTGCCTCTCATTACAGCGGGATCGACCGCGATCTGCTCGTGGCGGGCACCATCCTGCACGACATCGGGAAATTGGAGGAGTTCGAGTACGACTCCCATTTGGAATACTCCACCCGCGGACGGCTGTTGAACCATATCGTCATCGGGTTAGAGATGATCGACGCCACGCTAAGGGAGGTGGGCAATGTGCCTCAAGACCAAGCGGATTTGCTCCGGCACATGGTGATAAGCCACCATGGGGAGCGGGAGTTCGGGGCATTAGAACCCCCGAAAACCCTTGAGGCCGTTCTGCTTCATTTCATCGACGAAATGGATTCCAAGGTCAATGCCATCCGGGAGTTCATTGGCAAATCAGATCCGTCGGAGCCCTGGACCGCCTACCATCGCCTTCTGGAGAGGCATTTTCTCATGCCGCGTTCCGATGATGCCGATGAACCATTGACCGCGAACGAATGACCATGTTTATCTCCCTTGAAGGTATTGAAGGATCGGGCAAATCGACCCAGGTTCCTTACATCGAGGACCTCTTGCGGCAGCACGGGTATGAGGTTGTCGTGACCCGTGAACCCGGCGGAACCGTCATCGGCGAAAAAATCCGATCCATTCTTCTGGATCCCCGGAGCCGAGACATTCACCCCATCACCGAACTGCTTCTCTACTTTGCCGACCGCAGTCAGCACGTGCAGGAGCGGATTCTTCCCTCCCTCGACGTGGGCCGGGTTGTCGTCTGCGACCGGTACGTGGATGCGACCCTCGCCTACCAGGGCGTGGCCCGTCGGTTGGGGGTCGACCTGATTCGGGAACTCCATCGCCTGCTTCTGGACGATCTCAAACCCGATTTGACCTTGCTTTTCGACCTGCCTCCATCGACCGGTCTCTCCCGTGCCTGGCGACAATTGGAAGGCGGCGAACGGGTGGTTGGGGAATCCCGATTTGAGGCCGAGACTTTGGCGTTCCACGAGACGGTGAGGCGGGGATATCTGTCCCTCGCGGCTACCGATACGGTTCGATACCGAGTTATCGATGCCGGGGCCGCCATCACCGAAGTCAGGGAGCAGATTCGGCAAATCATTGTGACCGATGTTCTCAACCACCCGCTTTAGGATTTCGCCCCGGGGGGCCGACAGAGCGATTCGGTGGGAAACCGCTCCATCGGTCGACCCCGTTGCCATTGGACTCGGTGGGATGCAATAGTTATGGGATTTTCTCTACTCGAACACATCGGCAATACCCCCCTGGTTGAACTGGCCCGAATGAATCCGAACCCGAATGTCCGGGTTTTGGCCAAACTCGAATACCTTAATCCCGGCGGATCCATCAAGGACAGGGCGGCATTGTTCATGATAGAGGCCGGAGAGAAAAGCGGGGAGCTGACGCCGTTAAAAACCGTTATCGAAGCTACCAGCGGCAACACCGGGATCGGCCTGGCCATGGTGTGCGCCGTCAAAGGCTATCGGCTGTTGCTGGCCATGTCGGAGAACGTCAGCCTCGAACGGCAGAAAATCCTGCGGGGAAGGGGGGCCGAACTCCTGATGACGCCGGGCCACCTGGGCACCGACGGGGCCATTGAGGAGGTATATCGACGGGTCCGTGAGAATCCGGATGCCTATTTCATGACCGATCAGTTCAACAATCCGGCCAATTGTATGGCCCACTACCATGGCACAGCCCCGGAAATATGGGAACAGACCGGGGGTGCGGTGACCGCAGTCGTAGCGACGTTGGGCACCACCGGAACGGTGATGGGGTTGTCGGCCAGGCTCAAGGAATTCAATCGGGCGGTTCGGATCATTGCGGTTGAGCCCTATATGGGGCACCGCATCCAAGGACTCAAGAACCTCAAGGAGTCCTATTGCCCCGAAATTTTCGACAAACGGCACTTGGATGAAAAGGTCCACGTGGACGACGAAGAGGCCTTTGAAACCGCCCGTCAACTCGCCCTCAAAGAAGGCCTTTTCGTCGGCATGAGCAGCGGGGCGGCCGCCGCGGTCGCAATTCGACAGGCGGCGGCAATGGATTCGGGCACTGTCGTCGCCATCCTGCCGGACAGCGGCGAGCGATATCTCAGCACCTCTCTGTTCACAGTGCCCGAAAAGGCCGACATCTCGCTTTTCAACACCCTGGGGCGGGTGCAGGAGCCTCTTGAAACGCTTCAGCCGGGAATGGTTTCCATCTACATCAGCGGACCCACCGCTTATGCCCCGATGGGACTCAATGAGTGCCGACGGTTCGTCTTCGCCGATCTCCTGCGGCGATACTTAGAGCTGCGGGACTATTCCGTTCGCCAGGTGGTCAACGTCACCGACCTGGATGACAACACCATCGCAGGTTCGGAAGCGGCCGGAGAGAGTTTGGACGTCTTCACCGAGCGGCACATCCGGACGTTCAAGTCAGACATTGACACCCTCGGCATTCAGCCGGCAGAGGCCTATCCCCTAACCCGCGAGCACCTCGACGACATGATTCGTCTCGCTGAGCGGCTGGCCCAAAAGGGATATGCCTACGAAAAACTGCGCTCCCTGTATTTCGATATCTCCCGGTTCGACAACTACGGTCAACTCTCGGGCGTCGATTTGGAAAAAATCCGCCTCGGCCACACGGTCGACCTCGATGACTACGCCAAAGACAACCCACGGGATTTTACCCTGCTCAAGCGGGTTCGCCTCTCCGAACTCAAACGCGGCCTGTTCACCCCATCGCCCTGGGGAAACGTGCGTCCCTCCTGGCATATCCAGTCCACGGCCATGGCCATGGCCTGTCTGGGAGACAGCTTCGACATCCATATCAGCTCAAGGGACCTCATCTTCCCTCATAACGAAAATGAGATTGCCATTGCCAATTCGGCCACCGGAAAGCCCCTCTCCAGATTCTGGCTTCACTGTGAAAGCATTCGGGGAGACGGCATCCCAGAAAGCCTGATGGATCTCATGGCCCTTGGTTTTTCGGGCCGCCACGTGCGTTTCTGGCTGTTGTCCACCCACTACCGAAAACCTCTCGTCTACTCCATCAGTCGACTGGAAAATGCCCGTTCCGCATTGAAGCGTCTCGATGACTGCGTCCAATCATTGTCCTTGGTGATGGGGGGTCGACCCTATGCGGATCTCGACCAGTTGCTCTATGATCTAAAGAGCGGATTTGGCCTTTGTATGAATGACGACGTGAACATCTCAGGAGCCATTTCGGTCCTGTTCAAATGCATTCGAAAAGTCAACGGCCTGATTTCAAGCGGGATGATAGACGCCGGGGGGGCTGGTCGTGTGCTCGACGCCTTCAAGCGGATTGACAGGACGTTGAACCTTTTCGATTTTTCCTCCCACCAACTGACCGGGGAGGCCAGAGATCTGATCGAGCGCCGTCGGAAAGCCAGGTCTGAGCGGAACTGGGTGCTGGCGGATCAACTCCGTGAGGAGCTTCGATCCCTGGGTGTCTTCGTCAAAGACGCCAAACTATAATCTTTGGTCCACCCTTGGCATGTGTGGTTCATGCTGGAGGTGCGTCGATGAACATCATCTTTTTTCCGTTCACCCATATCGATACCCATCACGCCCGGCAGTTGTTCCGGGCGGCCGGCCCATTCCACCTGATGATCCCATTGGAGCCGCCCGAGGGGCTTGTCCGTCTTCAGCGAGAAGGTCTGATTCGTTTGCTGCATCCCTCCCCTGAGGTCGATCCATCGGTCCAGAGCGCGTTGGCCGGAACCCTTGCATGGGCTTCCGGCCATACAGAAAAGGAGATTCGTGACTTTCCTTCCTTTGCCGGTGTTTCCCCATTCTTTTCGGATCCGTCCGTTCACGACATCCGTTCGGCCATCGTTTCCCCCAACCGTGCCCCTGAAAAAACGGATGACGAAACCTTCAGGGACAAGCTGATACTGACCCTTGCCCATCGACTCGATCAGCAGCAACGGGAACTCACCCGCGACTTGCAGGCCCTGGTGGAATCGGAGACCACCTTGAATCGATGGCTCTCCGAGGAGGGACCAGAGTCCCATGCCATCTCCAGGGGCATTGAACCAAGCACCCTGCCGGATCCGTTCGAGTTGAAGATGGGCGATCGTCTCCGCGCCTGGGCAAGGCTGGCCTTCTCAATCGATGGGCTCTGGGATGGCGAAATCCCGATGATGCTCCTTACCGACAGCCGGGAGGCATTCGAGATGACTGTCGATGCGCTTCAAGGCCTCAGCGAGCAAGTCCGGAGGTTCCCTCTTCCGGCCGAAACGCCCCCCGGCGACGGCCGCGCCCTCCAGTCGGCTCTCGACACGGTTTTCCGAACCGGCGGAGAACCCGAAGGGCAGCCCGGCGCTTGGGGCGGCGACCCATCGTCAGGGTCTGAAGACGAAGGCATGGTTGTGGCGGTTTGGGATGCGTGCATCCGATCACCGTTTTCGGTGTTGGGCGACCTTGCCGGTGTCGATGTCGGCGGGACCTCACATCCTCCGGATCGGCGAATCTGGATTGGCCATATTCGCTGGAGCCGAGATATAGATGCCGGATTAGAATGTAATAATAGTAAGTAATTTCATATTGATATGAATGGAGTGGATGCCATCGGAAAAAATTCTCTCAAAGCTTGACTCGGCATTTTTTATAGGATAAGGACTTTGCCCTAAATGGTATCCAATGGCAGTCTGTCATTGCCATACCGATATAACCCTTGAAAGGAGGCTTGTTGATGGCATTTAACCCGATCGTCGATGAAGAGAAATGCGAAGGCTGTGAAGAGTGTGTTGACGTTTGCCCTGTTGAGGTTTTCGAGATGCAGGATGGCAAATCGGTTCCGGTGAACGCCGAAGAATGCCTTGGCTGCGAAAGCTGCATCGAGGTGTGTGAAGCCGACGCTATTGTCGTAGAAGAAAACTGAACGATTGCTTATCGAAAAAACCCCGGTCGCGCCGAACCTGGCGCACCGGGGTTTTTTTGTTCAAGGCCGGAGGGTCCTGCCGGCGAGCCCGTTTGAGAGCCCGACGGCAGGGGTGATCCGGCCAGTTATTGGGGTTGTGGTTTACTCAAACGGAACCATTTCCACCCTGCGGTTGCGGAACCGGTTTTCTTCGGTGTCGTTGGGGAACCGCGGACGGGTTTCGCCGTAGCCCTTGGATGTAAGCCGGCTTGACGCAATGCCCTGTTCGATCAGATAGTTCTTGACCGATTCGGCTCGTTTTTCCGAGAGAACCTGATTGTATTCTTCGGGACCGACGCTGTCGGTATGTCCCTGGATTTCCACCTTAATCTGAGGATTCTCTTTTAGGATGGCGATGTCTCTATCCAGTGTCTGCTTGGCATCCGGTCGGAGATCCCATTTGTTGAAGTCGAAATTGACGTCGGAGAGGATCCAGGTGATTTTGGGTGCAGGCGCTGCCGCGGGCATCGGCTTGGGCGGTGCCTTGGCCAGAAAGACCTGATCGACGAAATTCGCCATCCCGTCCGCTGACATGATCTCGTCGGCTGTCGTAGAGAACCCGCAGCCGCCGGCTTCTGCCAATTGATCCAGACGGGCCTTGCCTTCGGGCTCGTTGCCAACCCAGACCGTGTAGATGCAGAGTTGGTCCCCATAGGCTTCTTTTATGGCTTCCACTGCTTTAAGGCCTTTGCCGGAGTAAGCGGTCTCCATTCCATCGCTGAAAACGATCAACGCAACGCTGCCCTGGATATCGGCTTCTTTCAAACGAGTTCCGGCTTCATCCATTCCGACTGCCAACGGCGTCGTTCCGCCAGCTTTGGATAGAGGGTTCAGCGCATCGATAAATTCGGTCTGGTCATAGGCTGTTGGACCGACCAGATTGATCGCCAGTTTCCGGGAAACGCTGGGGTCGAGGCCAAAGGCGCCCATTCCGCCATTGATGCCCAAGTTGGGCACGGTCTGGTACATGCGTTTGATGAGGTCTTTTTCGACGTCAAACTTCGGGTAACCGTTGTGGACACTTCCGTGATAGGCTTCGTTCATCGATGAGGAAGCGTCGACGACAACGTAAAATTGATCAACCTTGGCCTCGTATTCACCGGAAGCCACCTTGGAATTGAGATCTACAGGCGTGAAATCGGTTTTTGGCGGAAGTGCCGCCGTACAACCGATCATAAGCAAGAAACCCGTCAACGCCAATAGGACTGTCAACCGTCTTCTCTGCATAATTCACCTCGCTGTCTGGGGTTAGGGTGTCCTCATTCTACTGTTATGTGAAAGGGGCCTTTACGTCGAGATGAATGCAATCAACCATGCTATCAGCTACGGTAGACGACCACTGCACATCGATACCGACGAACTGATTAAGGCATAACTCTTTCTCGGCCCCTAACTACTAAAGTTCAGGTAATCCAGCTTCGTTTTTGAATGGTTTGTTAGACAAGGGCGATGCAATTTGTGAGGCAAATTACATTTGAGAGATAACATAATATCATACCCCCCCCGATGTCAAAAAAAAAAAGACTGCTGAAACTGTGATTTTTAATGGCTTTGGGGGATGTGAACCGGCGGTTTCGTCTCTTACCCTATCTGACGATGTCCGAGGACCATAGGGACGACAATTTAGGCTAAGATAGTGTTTTTCTTAACCTTGCCTGCCTATTCAAACTGTGCTAACTACCGCTGCCATGAAACAGTATGTGATTGATCAGCTTCACGGAGATGAGATCGATAAGATCAGAAAATACCTCCACAGCCGATTAGCGCTGTCGGGTGTCGACGGACTCTTCTGGCTGCCGGTCGAAGACACGGTGCTCAGTAGCCTCCAGCAGGCCCACGAGCCATGCAAACCGCATTGCGTTGCCATCGAACTGGAAGACGGGCGGCTGGTGTGCGAACTTCTGGTTCGAAGCCGCCAGCAGATGCGTTGCGATTGCATGTCCTATGCGTCTGTTGCGCAGCGCAATTGGCTCATCGACATGGTCGATGCCATGCTGCAGGAGCTTGACATCCGAATCTGAACGGCTGCTGCTATCCGTCTGTATCCCCCATCATCACTGGTGTCGATGCCGGATTATTTCGTTTTCGGAAACTAGTTTGCAACTTGCCTTGTTAGGATATCGGC
>JASFIA010000091.1:0-7573 GCA_050122915.1 Desulfobacterales bacterium
GATTCGCCCTGAGCCCCGAAAAGAATCCGACCGGACCCTATCCGTCCACAAAAGCCCTTGCTTTCCTGGAACGATTGCGCTAATGAAGCACGTCTT
The DNA here is from genome assembly GCA_050122915.1 of Desulfobacterales bacterium. GTDB lineage: Bacteria > Desulfobacterota > Desulfobacteria > Desulfobacterales > UBA5852 > CALNZV01. Next base: position 97 of record JASFIA010000091.1, read on the forward strand.
CGAATCGCCGGCACCCAATTTGGCTGTCAATAATAAGAAGGTCTCCCTGCCCGACCCGGTTGCGTGAAAGATGCCGACGCGACATCCCAGTACCGGATGGAGGGGGAGACCTTGTAACGAATCCCGTATCCGAGGCGCAGCAGGGCCACCCTCAGAGGACGTCACCCGCTGAAGCATCTCCCGGCATGACCCGATGACGCATACCCTGTTCGCATTAGGAACCAAAAGAAAGGATGTTATCCATGAACAAAGCAGATCTCGTTAACGAAGTCGCCGAAGTGGTTTCCTCGAAAAAGGAGGCCCAGGCAGCTGTGGACCGCGTTTTCTCCAGCATCACCGAGGCCCTGGGAAAAGGCGATTCTGTTACCATCGTCGGATTTGGCACCTTCAAGGTTGCCGACCGCGAGGCCCGGAAAGGGAGAAATCCCCAGACCGGCGAAGCCATTACCATCGCCGCACGCAAAGCGCCGAAGTTCGTCGCCGGCAAAGCCCTGAAAGATGCCCTGAACTAGCCGTCTATTGGGTGGGCCGGAGTCATTAATACCCCGGTCGACCGGCCCACTCGACCACCCCTTCACCCCCGCCGGCATGCCGTCATTGCCCCGACCCGTTTGCGAAGGGTACCTTATCCCAGCGCCGTTCAGCGCACCATTGCCTGCGGCCTTGAGATGGGCTGATCCGAGGAATCCGGACCCAGCGTCCTCGACCCCAGGTGATCCTCCTCCGGAACCGGACAATTGACAATAGTGGTGATTGGTCTTAGTATCAGAATTAATTATAAATCATGAAACGCCGTTGCATTCCTCTCTGTGGTCGTCGATGCCGTTATGCCCCGTCCAATAGTCAGCGCCAATGGAATCAAACGACGGGAAGGCTTTTAAGAGACCAAACAAAGGAGAATCCCTTCAGATGTCCAAATCCATCAAGACAATTAGTGATCTTCAAAAAAAGATTTTAGACGTTCGAAAACTCACTGAAAAGGCCCACGTTGAAAAAGCAGCGGCGGAGGAGGAATTGGGGAAATTGAACTTCACCCTGTCTTTGTATCAAACCGAGAAAGATCTGGATGAAGACACTCTCAGAAAAATCGAAAAAATGAAGGAGAGGGCTGCCGAATTGGAAGCCGTTGTCAATGACGCTCCCGGAATCATACGCCAGTTGGAGCGAGAACGATCCCGGCTAACCCGGTAAGCCAGCTCATGAATCGAAAAAGCGCCCGAAAGACCGTCTTCCGGGCGCTTTTGTTTCCCTCCCCGTCGGACGCTATTTCAAGGAACCGAGTTCAAATAGACGTCGACCGCTCCGCTCTTTCGCTTGACCCCCTTTTCCCACTTGAAGACCAGGACGACGCCCTCCTTCTTTAATGCCTTCAGCCGGTCTTCCACAATATCCGGCAGAACGGGACCGTTCTCCGAATGCAGTCCTTTGCCGACGATGATTCTGATGGTCAACCGGCGGTCAGCGTAGGCAGTCCGGATGAAGCCATCGGCGCGCTGGGCAGCCCTCTCGGCCGTAAAACCGTGCAGGTCCAGCTGGCGCTGTGGCCGTGGGTATCGTTTGATCCGACGCCGTGCCGAGAGAGGACGGGGTGGCGGCGCCCCTTCATGCTTTCTGCGCATGAGGGTTCCGGGGGACGCATCCCCAAGAGAAATCTCCAGAAGCCGGTCGAAGTCCTCTTTCGAACTCCCCCCGCCGGGCGGCGATGCCCGAAAGAGGCGGGATAGATCATCGGTGCGGCTCAAAATCGGTATTCCATGCCGATCAGTTTTCGGAAAACGGGAGGCGGGAATCGAGGAGATGTCTCCGACTCCCGCCTCCTGCCGATGGACGACCCCGGGTTGATTCCCGTCGGTTTCCGGGGACTCCCCGTCCTTGTCATGTTGACTGAAAAGCCGATCGAGAGGGACGTCGTCTTTGATGACTCGAATGCCGTGACGATTCGTCACCGAGGGTGGGCGGTCCCGAGCGGTCTTCCCGGGAACCCGTCGAGGCATCGCTTCGGCAGTCGGGCGGATATCCGTTGATGCCTTGTCGGTGTCCGGGTCCGCGATGGAGGCTTTCGAAGGTCTTTCAACAGAGCCTGCATCCTCCGGCTGCTGATGATCAGCCGAGGTCTTCCGTCGGCGCTTCCATAACTGTTTCAATCGCTTCAGCATCGATGTTCCGCAATGGCTATCCCCCGCTGGCACCCGATGGAAATCGGTCCATTTGGCAGAGGCAAAGTGGCAGTTCCGATACCGTTTGATCAATTGACCGATCTTCAGCCGACCGTTTGCTTTGAATGCCCATTTTCGTCGTGTGGCATCCGCGCTCGACGCCTGGCGGCAACACTTTTCAGATAAAAAAATCCGGCATCAGCGAAGATTCGGACTTTTCAGGATCCACTTGATATCCCTTGAAATCCTTCACACCCTCTTCACGAAGAACGGTTTCGTCGATGAAAAAATTGCCTGTACAGGAACGACTGTCTCTGCACAGGATTGCGTGGGCGGCATCGGCAACGATTTCAGGCGTGCGGCTGCAGGCCACCGCCTCTTCCCCTCCGAGGAGATTGCGCACGGCTGCCGTGGCAATAGCGGTTTTAGGCCACAGGGCATTGACGGCGATCCCATCGGACCGAAGTTCCTCGGCCATTCCCAGGACGCACATGCTCATCCCGTATTTCGCCATGGTGTAAGCCACATGATGGGCGAACCATTTGGGGTCCATTGTCAAGGGGGGGGAGAGATTGAGGATATGGGGATTGGAGGACTTGCGAAGATGGGGAATACAGGACTTCGAACACAAAAAAGCCCCCCTGGTATTCACCTGGTGCATCAGGTCGAAACGTTTCATGGGGGTTTCCAAGGTGCCGGCAAGAAAAATGGCACTGGCGTTGTTGACGAGGATATCGATACCGCCAAATCGCTTTCCTGCCTCCTCTACCGATGCCTCGACCCGTTCTTCACTGCGAATGTCGACAACCAGGGGCAGCGCCTGGCCTCCGGCATCTTCGATGGCTTCAGCCGCCGAGTATATGGTGCCGGGCAGTTTGGGGTGCCGTCTTTCGGTTTTGGCTGCAATGACGATGTTGGCCCCGTCACGGGCGGCCCTCAGGGCAATGGCTTTTCCGATGCCTCGGCTGGCGCCGGTGATGAACAGGGTTTTCCCTTCAAGAGTCCCCATGGTACCTCCAGTGGCCGGTGGTGAGTATTCCTGCTGTATCAACACATCATTGCTGACAGCGGACCGTTAAAGATCAATAGTGACCGCATGGACCTGCCCTGTCAACCGGCAAAAACGGCTTTTTACCGATCATCCCCCGTTGAAAGGGGACCGGCACCGGGGTTGTCTTCCCAGCCCAACTGGGGTAGACTTTTTCATCGGAACTCCGTTTTTTATCACCGCCACCCATTCGATGCCACCAGGAGAAACGCGCGTCCATGGTAATTCTCAACGACCCATATCCCCGCATCGGCCGACACTTCTGCCTATGGATGGCCGTCATGCTGTCAGGGGTCTTTCCCCCTGGAGGGGCTTTGGCCCAGGACCCCCTATGCCCCACCGATCCCATCGAATGGCAGCGGCGATGCCATTCGGCTGAAACCGACGCGTCCAGACTCGAGGCCGACATCGATGCACTGGAAGCCGTAATGACCAATCCGGACATCGTACTGATCCCGGCGGACCGTCTCCCCAATGAAAGTCCCATCGACTACCAGGCGAGGATCGAAAGGAACGGTGGCATCCGCTCCCCGGCCACGAATACATGGCTTCCAATCCTCGGTCATTATTTCATTCCCGACACCGGAACGGCCCTTGTGGCCATGGATCGCTCCGACTACTGGCGCTACGTCGGAGAGGCTTTCGGATTCGACAGCCGCGAGGCCGTCAGCGTATTCAACAACCAGGAGGCGGCGGGCCTCAAGATCCGTCTGAGCCGGTTTTTAGGCCCACAAGGCAGGATTGCCGGCTTGAAACGCGACCATAGCCGCATTCTGGATTTTGTCGGGCGATGCTGCGCTACACCGCCGGAGCTGCCGACGATAAGCGTGGGTGATACTCATCTACAACCCCATGGCACGTCAACCGGCGACAGCAGTCCACCTGCCGACCCATGACGCCTGAAAGGCCGAGTGGAAACCGTTTGGGGTCGGCGGGTGCGGGCTTGAACCGCCACCGGTGTGTATTAGGATTGAAGATGGCGGTCCGACATCGGGCGGATCGGGAATACCGGCAATAGGGAACCGGGTTCAGAACAATGCCCCTCGGTCGCGGAGGGGACCCATTTGACTTCTGCTCACCGAGCGGGCCGTTATACAGAGGAGTGCTGTCCATGGCCTACCGATCAGAGGGCCCATCGATGCCCAGGCGGCCAGGAAAAAGAGGACGTCTGTGTGGTCTCCTGCTGGCGGCGGTTTTTATCACGATATCCTGCCAAACCGGCGCGTTGTTTTCCGTCACCGGAAAACAAGCCAGGGCCGACAACCGATTTCAGTTGGAGGAGGGTGGGCCCCACCTGGCCCACTGGGAGAGTGCGGATCTCATGCTCGACTACGAGTACGACAAATCGCCGGACCAGCTCATCATGAGGGGTCATGTCACACTCCAGAACAAAAACGCCAAATTCCCGTCGGTGAAACAGCTGAGGGTGATGATCCATTTTCTGGACGCCGAAGGATTTATCCTGGGGTCGGGAACTGTCTGGAATCCCGGCCGATGGGTTCCCATGACTCTGGTCAACTGGAATTTCGAGCGTGCCTGGCCCCTTCCACAGGGTGCGACGAAGATCGCTTTCAGCTACGACGGCACGGTCGGCGAACAGGGCCAGCGCCACGGCGATGACGGAGGCGGCGTGGACTGGGACTTTTGGAGGGGTCCGTAACCATCCCCGACCGGCAATCCTCATTCAGACAACCCGCGGATGATTAGATCAATGGTACGCAATAATCGAAAGGGTATCCGAGGCCGTCCTGGCATATGTCTTCTGCTTTGGGTCCTGGCCGTCTGGTGCGCGACGGCCGTCGCCGACGACCAGGGGGCGATCTACATGTGGATCGATGACAACGGCGTCAGGCATTTTTCCAATGTCAAACCGAATGCCGAGGGGGAGTCGGTTGTAAAGACGACCGAAGAAATTCCCCATGATCCCGAAGCCGACCAGATCCGGGAATCCAGTGACAGACAGCGCCAACGGGAACGGGAATTGGAAGCCTTGCAATACCAGCTTCAGGAGGCCGAAACTGCCCGGAAACGGGCGGAGAGAGAGGCGGAAGAGGCTACAGCCAGAGCAGAGCGGCTCGGTCTCCAGCTGGATGACGCTCTCGAGGAATCGGATCGCAACAACAGCCGCGTGGTCTATCCGTATTACTGGGAAAGACCGCGCCCCCCCCATCATCGTCCCGGTGACCGGCCTCCGCGTCCCCGCCCACCCATCTATCGTCCCGAACGGCCTGAGCGACCCGACCGCCCCATAAAGCCCAGTCGACCCGACCGTGTCCGCCCCCGACCGGTGCCGGGCGAAAGAACCCGATAGCGCCACCGAAGCACTGTACTCAGGCAGCGGACAGCCATCAACCACCCGTGACCCACGACAGGACCTGCCATGACCGAACCCCGCCACACGGACACATTGACGCGGGTCAACCGCTACAATCTCATTCGAAAGGGGCGGATGCTCTACATCGACGTCCACGAAACCCTCAAAGGCCAGTTGGCGGCCCCCTTCGTAGCGGTTCCCAACCTGATCAACATTGTTGCCAGACCGGAATTCCAGGGTACCGGACAGACCGAATCGGAAGCGCTGGAAGACTGCCTGGAGAAACTGGCGGGGAAGGAGATCGAGACCATTTTCCCGGAGCGCAGAAGCGACCCTGCGTAGGCAGGCCCGCGACGGCCAGCAAAAGGCGATCCCATGACACGCCGCATCACCGATCACCCACCGATTCTCTTGCTCCAGGGGCTGGTTTTCTGTCTGGTAGCCGCTGGGTTCACCACTATCTATATGACCCAACCGGTATTGCCGATCATTCAAGCCGAATTCGGTGTGGATGAAACCGTCGCCTCATTCACGGTTTCGGGTGTGATTCTGGGAATCGCATTGTCCAACCTGCCTTTCGGAGCCGTCGCCGATGCCTTTCCTATACGCCCTATCATTCTTGTGGGAGGCACCGTCATCGGCCTGTCGAGCCTGGTCTGCTTCGGAACCCGCGACTTGTATTCCCTGATTGCCGCCCGGTGCGTCCAAGGAGTGTTCATCCCTGCCATTACCACATGCCTGGCGGCATATCTGTCCACCACCCTGCCTCGTGAAAACCTCAACACCGTGATGGGAGCCTATATTGCCGCCACCGTTGCCGGAGGCCTCGGTGGCCGACTGATCGGGGGATGGTTGCATTCTCCGTCCGAGTGGCGACTTGGGTTTCTCAGCAGCGGGGCTCTTGTGGGCGCAGCGACCCTTGCGGCCGTGTTGCTTCTACCTGATGAGAAACCAATGCGAAACACCGGGAAGAAACCGGTGGCGGGGGTGTTGGCCCTCATTCGGCAGAAACGGATTTGGGGTTGTTTAGGGGTGTCCTTCAGCGCGTTCTATGTTTTCTCCTCCATTTTCAATTACCTGCCCTTTTATTTGTCAGACCCCCCCTTCTCCGCGTCGACGCGTCAAATCACCCTCATGTACCTCAGCTACGTCTTCGGCATCGTGGCGGCGCCTCTGGCTGGACGATTGAGCAACCGGTTCGGAAACGGACCGACGATGACGGCCGGTGCCGCTGTGTTCACCCTCTCCATTGCGTCTACCTTCATTCACAGTCTTCCCGTAATCGCCGCCAGCCTCGCCGGGGTCTGCACCGGTTTTTTCACGGTCCACACCGCCGCCATCGGAGCCCTAAACCGGCGGTTAAATCACAGCAAAGGCTTGGCCAACTCCCTTTATGTATTGAGCTATTACATGGGGGGCGCCGTCGGTGTCACCCTCAGCGGGTGGGCTTACCAAGTCTTCCGGTGGCCTGGGGTGGCCGTGGGCGGCTGCATCATCCTGACGGTTCCCATCGCCGTCGGCATCGCACAAGCCAAGGAGGGAAAGGACTCCCCCATATCCGGAGAACTACCCCCAAGGGGCGGGGTGCCGTGAGTCAAGATCCGCACGAACGGGAGATCAAACCATGAACATCACCGACTCGATCCACGGGTTTCTATGGCAGCATCCAACCATCAACAACTGCAACAGCTACCTGATATCAGGCCCGTCACCCATCCTCATCGATCCAGGACATCGGGATCTTTTCGACCACGTGCAATCGGGGCTAACCACACTGGGCTTGTCGGTGGAGGCCCTCAAACTGGTCATCTGCACCCATGCCCATCCGGACCACATGGAGGGGGCCGGTGCCATCGTCAAGCCATCCGGCCCCCTGTTTGCCCTCCATCCGGTCGAGTGGCGGATGGCCCGGGAAATGGCCCGCGAATTGGGGTCGGACTTCTCGGAGGTATTGGATAC
>JASFIA010000092.1:0-7568 GCA_050122915.1 Desulfobacterales bacterium
CACCTCCAAGGATCTTGGCTGGAAAATCGCCTTTGTCTTTCCGGCCGAAGACATCGACAGGGAAGTCCAGGGACTGGTGATCCGGGTTTGCCTGGCCCTGCTGGTCGCCCTCGCCTTGCTGAGCGGCCTGACCTTGATGGGACTGAGGCGTTTTGTCGTCAAACCGTTGGAGCAGTTGAATCGAGGCGCCGAGTACATCGCCGAAAGCGGCGATCTGAGCCATCATATCGACATTCGCTCCCGTGACGAGTTGGGGGGACTGGCCCGCTCCTTCAACCAGATGATGGAGGCCATCCGGCAGAGCGAATCAGCCCTGCGGGCCTCCGAGGCGGCCCTCAAGCAGCATCGGGACCATTTGGAGGAGCGGGTCGAGGAACGCACCGAGGCCCTTCTGAACTCCCAGCAGCAGATGGCCCAGATCATCGACTTTCTTCCGGATCCGACCTTCGTGGTCGACAACGACGGCATCGTCCTGGCCTGGAACAAAGCCATGGAGCAACTCTGCGGGATCAGCGCCGAGGAGATGGTGGGAAGAGGAAATCACGAATATGCACTGCCCTTCTACGGCAAACGGCGGCCGGTCCTCATCGACATGGTGCGCCGGTGGGAGGCCGACCTCGAAGGCGCCTACGAAACCCTCCAGCGGGAAGGCAAGGTGCTCGTGTCGGAGTCTTTTCACCCCCACATGGGTGACGGCGGCGTCTATCTCGCCGGCACGGCAGGCCTGCTTTACGACGATGAGGGCCGAGTGGCGGGGGCCATCGAATCCCTGAGGGACATCAGCCGCCGGAAGCAGATCGAAAAGGAACTGATCGAGGCCAAAACCGCCGCCGACGAGGCCAACCGGGCCAAGAGCGATTTCCTGGCCAATATGAGCCACGAAATCCGCACCCCCATGAACGCCGTCATCGGAATGACCCACCTGGCCCTGAAGACCGATCTCTCCAAAAAACAACGGGACTACCTGACGAAGATCCGAACCTCCGCAGAAGCCCTCCTGGGCATCATCAACGACATCCTCGACTTCTCCAAGATCGAGGCCGGCAAACTCGATATGGAATCGGTCCCGTTCAACCTGGACGAGGTGTTTGCCAACCTGGCCGACTTGGTAACGGTCAAGGCCCGGGAGAAGGATCGCCTGGAGGTCCTTTTCCACATCGCCCCGGACGTTCCGAAGTCACTGAAAGGAGACCCCCTGAGGCTCGGCCAGGTTCTCGTCAACCTGGCGGGAAACGCGGTCAAGTTTACCGACATCGGCGAGATCGTCGTCTCCGCCGAACACATCGGCCAGGCCTCCGACCGTTGCACCCTTCGCTTCTCCGTTAAGGACACTGGCATCGGGATGAGCCGGGAGCAGATGGAGCGCCTGTTCGAATCCTTCACCCAGGCCGACACCTCCACCACCCGGAAATACGGGGGCACCGGGCTTGGGCTGACCATCTGCAAACGGCTCGTGGAGATGATGGATGGAAGCATCAGCGTCGACAGCCAACCGGGTGGAGGTAGCACCTTCAGCTTCACGGCCGTCTTCGGCATCGGTCCCAAAACCGAGGCCAGCGCCCACCTGCCCCCACCGGATTTAAGGGGCCTGAAGGTGCTGGTGGTGGACGACAATCCGACCTCCAGGGAGATCCTATCCACCATGCTGACCGCCTTCGGCTTCGAAACCGTTCCGGCCCCCAGCGCCGAAGAGGGGCTGGCTGAGCTCGAAGGCACCGCCGGGAGCAGGCCCTTCGATCTGGTCATCATGGACTGGCGGATGCCTGGCATGGACGGGATCGAAGCGGGTCGTCGGATCAAGAACCACTCCTCGCTTTCCAAGATTCCCGCCGTCATCCTCATCACGGCCTACGGCCGTCAGGAAATCATCAAGCAGGTCGAAAAGGCAGGCTTCGACGGTTTTCTTCTGAAACCGGTCAGTCCGTCGGTCCTTTTCGATGCGGTGATGCAGGCCTTCGGTCGAATCACCGACGATGCCGCCCGTCGCCTGGACCCGTCGGCCGACGACGGACCGGCTGCGCCACGGCTGGACGGCAGCCGCCTCCTGGTGGTGGAGGACAACGACATCAACCGCCAGGTGGCTCAGGAAATCCTGGCCGGTGCAGGGGCGGTCGTGGCCCTGGCCGAAAACGGGAAGGAGGCCCTCGATGTGCTCGCCCGTGAACGGTTCGACGCCGTGCTGATGGACGTTCAGATGCCGGTGATGGACGGCTACACCGCCACCAGGAAAATCCGGCAGGACATGGGTCTAACCGACCTACCGGTCATTGCCATGACCGCCCATGCCATGGCCGGGGACCGTGAGAAAAGCCTCGATGCCGGTATGAACGCCCACATCAACAAACCCATCGATCCGGACGAACTCGTGTCGGTCCTGCGCCAATGGATCCCGATGGCCGCTCCGGCCGGGACCGGGCCCGGTGACCCACCCTCTCCCAGTAGGGGTGAAGCGCCGATCCTGCCCGATCACCTGGCCGGCTTCGAGATCGATGAGGGGTTGAAGCGCCTTCAGGGCAACCGGGACCTTTACCGGAAGCTGCTCATCCGATTCGCCGACGGATATGCCCAAGCCCCGGACCACATCCGGACGGCCATCGACGGGGCTAAATTTGACGATGCCCAGCGTCTGGCCCATACCCTAAAGGGTGTGGCAGGAAACCTGTCCGCCCCCGACCTCCAAAAGACCGCGGCCGATCTGGAGAAGGTTCTGAAGCACCGGGAGGATCTCGACAGGCTGCCGACCCTTATGGGGGCATTCGAATCCTCGCTGAATCTGGCTGTGGCGTCGGTCCGCGCCACACTGGTGTCCCCGGCGCCCCCCCCATCGCCGGAAGCGGGAGATCCCCCCCCTCCTGTTCCCATCGAACTGGCGAAAAAGACGGCGGAACGGCTTCGGGAAGCGGCGGAAATCGGGGATGTCGGCGAAATCACCGCTATCGTCGATGCGGTGGCGGCGGATCATCCGGCGTTTACAGCCCTTCGGGAAACCATTATGGTGCTGGTGGAGGATTTCGACTTCGAGGGCATTCTCAAAACCGCCGAGGAACTGTCCAGCCCTTAGCTTCGGAGAAGGGGCGGCCGATAGGCGATACATCGACTGAACCCCGGAAAGACCATCGACAATGACCGACCAGACCCTCGACCACCAGAATCCCGGCGCCACCCTGCTACTGGTGGACGACAGCACCACCAACCTTCAGGTATTGCGGGAATCCCTGAGCGGCTCGGGCTACAAGCTCCTGATTGCCAAAAGCGGTCCGGCCGCCCTCGCAACCGCCAGAAAAGCCCTGCCGGACCTGATCCTGCTTGACATCATGATGCCGGACATGGACGGCTACGAGGTCTGCCGCCGGCTGAAGGCCGATCACGACACACGACGCATACCTGTCATATTCCTGACCGCATTGGCCGGCATCGACGACGAAGCCAAAGGCCTTGCCCTCGGAGCCGTGGACTACATCACCAAGCCCATCGTCCCGGAGCTTGTCCGGGTCCGGGTCCGCAACCATCTGGCGCTAAAACGCTACCAGAATGAGCTGGAGATTGAGGTCAGAAGGCAGACCCGGGATCTCGCCCTGACCCAGGCGGTGATGATCGAAAGCCTGGCCACCTTGGCGGAGTACCGGGACCCGGAAACGGGAGGACATATCAAGCGCACACAGAACTACGTCAAGGCCCTGGCGGTTCGGCTGAAGACCCATCCCCGTTTTCGCAACGAATTGACCGACGAGGCCATCGATCTGCTGTACCTGTCGGCTCCGCTTCACGACATCGGCAAAGTGGGGGTGAGGGACGATGTGCTCCTGAAAGCCGGCCGCCTGACTGACAAGGAATTTATGGAGATGAAGCGCCACACCCAGTACGGACACGACGCCCTCTACCATACCGAGCAAAAATTGAAAAAAAGCGCCTTTCTCCGATATGCCAGGGAAATCGCCCACACCCACCAGGAAAAGTGGGACGGGTCGGGCTACCCCCAAGGGCTGAAGGGCGAGGCCATCCCCATCAGCGGGCGGCTCATGGCCCTTGCGGACGTCTACGACGCCTTGATCAGCAAGCGGGTATACAAACCCCCGTTCACCCATGAAAAAGCCGTCGACATCATCCGGGAGGGCAGCGGCACCCATTTCGATCCCGATATCGTGGATGCCTTCCTCGACATCGAAGACACCTTTCGAAACATCGCCCTCACATTTGCCGATCATGATGAAGAACGTGAAGCCCTCGGCGGCAGCGCACCATCGCCCGAAACCGACGCCTGCCGAATCGGCTCGGTTCTGGTCGCGGAGGACAACGATATCAACCGGTCCATCATGAAAAGCCAACTGCACGCCATGGGACTCGAGGTTCATGGGGCCGCGGACGGGCGAGAGGCACTGACCATACTCGATCAGCAGGCCGTCGACCTGGTGCTGACCGACATCGACATGCCGGAGATGAACGGCTACGAGCTGGTGGCGGCCCTGCGCCGGATGGCGGATCCAGACCGCCGTTCGACGCCGGTGATTGCCATCACTGCCAGCGACTTCGACATGAACGAGGCATCGGCCAGGCAGGCCGGGTTTGATGACTTCATGCTGAAGCCCTTAGATCCGGAACTTCTCATGAAAAAGCTTTGCGCTATATTGGGCAATTCGCCCTCAACCATGAAACCGGATTCGGAAGAGGCCGCCCCATGACAGGTCCCGAAGCGTCGGTAGACCCGGATCCGGTGCTGCTGCTGGTTGACGACGATCCCATCAACCTCCGGATGCTTATGGCCACCCTCGAAGGGGAAGGCTACCGGCTGCTGGCCGCGACGTCCGGGGAGGGGGCCCTTAAAATCGCCGCCCAGGCCCATCCGGATCTCATCCTTTTAGACATTCAGATGCCGGGGATCGACGGCTACGAAACCTGCCGGCGTCTCAAGGCCGACAAAACATCCAGAGATTCGGCAGTCATCTTCCTGACCGCTCTTCAAGACACCCGGGAGAAGGTGAAGGGGCTCTCCATCGGCGCGGTCGATTTCCTTACCAAACCCTTCGACAGCGATGAAATCCGGGCTCGGGTCGCCCGCCAGCTGCAAATCCACCGGCAGCAGGCCGCCCTTCGCCGCCAGAACCGGGAGCTCAGCGAGAGGCTGCGTTCCGCCTCCGGTTCAACGGCCGACGATCTTGCCATCGACGGCGCCCAACTCAGGGATCTCATCCTTCAGGGAGAAAACGATACCGTCGAGTTCAAGTCTACCCTGCGGTGGAACCTCAAGACGGAGCAAAAGGACAAGGCGGTTGAAAAAGCGTGGCTGAAAACCCTGGCCGCCTTTCTCAATACGGACGGCGGCACCCTTCTTCTCGGCGTGGAGGACGACGGCAAAATACTGGGGACGGCGCCCGACCGGTTCGACAGCAACGACAAATACCTTCTTCACGTCAACAACTGCATCCAGCAGCACATCGGCCTCGCCAATACCGGCAGCATCCGCTATGGCCTGATTCCCCATGGAGACGCCCACGTTCTGGCCATCCGGTGCCGCCCGTCCCCCGACCCGGTCTTTCTTAGAATCGGAAAGGAAGAGGAGTTCTACATCCGTGTGGGACCCGGCTCACGGAAATTGTCCCCCAGCGAGGTGCTGGCCTATGTGGCCCGGCGGGAACCCTTTAATCGGCCATAGAACGGACGGCCATTGGGCCGTGGATCGGCGCACGGCAATCGGCATCACCCTGAAGCTTCGTATCCCCGTCCCACCGGCGATGCCTCGGGCTGTCGGGTCCCCCCGTAGATCCTATCGGTAAATTTGACATACCATGCCGCGGACTGGACCTGGATGATATAGGCCATGGCGACCACCAGAGCCGCACTGGAGCCGCTTTCACCGAAGGCATTGATGGCGATGGCCAGGGCAATGGACAGGTTTCGCATCACCGTGCCGTATACCAGGGCAATGGCGTCGCCCCGGGGAAGCATCCGCCGCCCCACCCAGGTGCTGACGATATAATTGACTGCGTAGATCACCACCAGCGGCATCAGGATCTGGATCAGGACCTGAGGCGAGGTGGCGACGGCCTTGGCTTTCAGGGCCATGGCCACGAACACGATGCCCAAAACACCCAGAGTCGAGAGACCCGGGAATCGAGGCCCGATGCGCTGTTGGAAGAATTGCTTCCCGTATCGATTCACCAGGAATCCCTGGGTCAGGTAACCGGCGATCATTGGGAGAAAGACGATCACCCCAATCTGCCGAACGACAGAGGCGACATCGATCTCGATCCGGGTGCCCAACAGCGCCTGGACGTATATCGGTGTTACCAGGGATCCCAGGGTGAGCCCCAATACGGTCATCTTGACGGCGGCGGAGACGTTGCCACCGGCAAAGCCGGTCCATGAGATCGTCATGCCGCTTGTGGGCACGAGGCCTGCAAGCAACAGACCAAGAACCATGTAAGGCTGGTTATCGAAAAAGAGGACGCCTGCACCAAAAGCCACGAAGGGAATGACCCCAAAGTTGATCAATTGGCTGAGCAGCTGTGCCTTGGCATCGCCACCCCGAAACACTTCCCGAAGTTTCAGGGGGACCATCATTGGGTAGACCATAACGAAGGTGAGGGGAACAATCAGTTGTTTAAGCCCGCCGGGGTCGGTGCTCACTCCGACCCCGAACCCAAGGAGCATCATAACCGGTATGGCTATCACCAAGTTCAGATTTACCCATTTCAACAGTCGCCACATGCCGCCGTTCCTTTCATTGAAGGGTCATTGCCGTAACGGGTTCTGGGAGAATAGAAGCGAGGTCACCCCGAAAGGTTACATAGGAATCAGGGAGGCGGGATTTCCCCCCTGTCCATTAGCTGTGCTGAAACCCTATGGACCATCGGCTCCGCATCCGTAAGGGTTGCAGTCGAGGAACGGATCGATTACTGATAGAAAACCATTTTTTTTAACCACACCAAGAAAGGGGGCGCCATGCACTCCACCCGAATCACGGGAGTAATCCTCACCATCGGTTGGCTTCTGTTTCCGGTGGCATCCGCATTGTCTGGAGACCAGGCCCCAGTGGTCATCGGCTCCGGCTCCGTAACGGGCATTTACTATCAGGTGGGGGAAGCCATCGAAAAAGTGATGAATCGCTCTGCAAAGGGCGGCGCCGTTCACTACATCTCAAAATCGACGGAAGGATCGGGGGCCAACATCGACGGCGTCCTTTCCAGAGCACAGGAATTCGGCATCGCCCAGGCGGATATCCATTTCCAGGCGTGGACCGGCAGAAGCAGGTCCCCCTGGGCCGGGAAACCCCAGAAGAATCTGCGCTCCGTATTCAGCCTTCACACCGAAGCCGTCACCCTTCTGGCCGCTGTCGACAAAGGCATCGATGGTGTCGCGGACCTGAAGGGCAAGCGGATCAGTGTCGGAGAAAAAGATTCGGGGCAGTATGTCAACGCCATGCAGTTGTTCTGGAAAAATGGCATCTGGCTGGGAAAGGATCTCAAGACGGCCTACGCGTCGCCGGTCGACTCCCTCTTACTGTTTCAAAGAGACAAAATCGATGCCTTTTTCTTCACGGTGGGTCACCCGAACAGTCTTTTCAAGGAGGC
>JASFIA010000093.1:0-7528 GCA_050122915.1 Desulfobacterales bacterium
AGAGGGAAGCAAAATTGATCAATTCTTCATCGTTGAAGGCCGTGATCATCTTTGTGGCGTCCGGGTCGTCAAATATCCGCTTCAACTTGCTGCGAAGATCTTTTGTTTTCTTCTCCTCAAGAAGCCCGGCAATTTGATGCCCCAGCCCCTTGGCCGCAAGCCCGAGATGAATTTCGAGAATTTGACCGACGTTCATCCGGCTGGGCACGCCAAGAGGATTGAGCACCATATCTACCGCGGTCCCGTCCTCAAAATAGGGTAAATCTTCAACCGGAAGGATACGACTGACGACACCCTTGTTGCCGTGTCTGCCAGCCATCTTGTCCCCAACCGAAAGCTTTCGCTTCATGGCCACATAGACTTTGACCATCTTGATAACGCCGGGGGGAAGATCATCGCCCCGCTCGAAGCGGCCGATGGATTTTTCAAATCGATCCCTAACCCCTTCAATAAGGAGCCTGGCCTTCTCGAGAATGTCATGGACGGAATCGGTAAGTTTGGAATCTTTGAGTACGATACCCTCCAGTTGTGCCAGAGGGGCTTGGGCCAGCATGTCCGCCTCGATGATGCTGTTCTTGGCGACGAGTACTTTCTTTCCCTTCTTTATCGAGGCGTATGACTTCTCCCCGACCAAGAGATCAGCCAATTTTTCACGGGTTACGTCTTCGATGATCCGAATCTCATCGTCTCTGTTTCGCTCGAGAGTGGCCAATTCGGACTCTTCGATCTGTTGGGTCCTCTCATCCTTGCTGCTGCCCCGCCGCGAGAACACTTTGGCGTCTATGACCGTGCCGTTGACACCCGGGGGAACTCTAAGGGAGGTGTCCTTTACATCACCGGCTTTCTCCCCAAAAATCGCCCGCAATAATTTCTCCTCCGGAGATAGTTGCGTCTCGCCTTTGGGCGTAATCTTGCCGACCAGAATGTCGCTCGGGCCGACCTCGGCACCCAGCCGGATGATGCCGGACTCGTCGAGATCTTTAAGGGCCTCGTCTCCGACATTGGGGATGTCTCGGGTGATGTCCTCCTTGCCGAGTTTGGTATCTCTTGCAACCACCTCAAATTCTTCAATGTGAACCGAGGTGTATACGCCGTCTTTGACCAGACCCTCGCTCACCAAAATGGAATCCTCAAAGTTGTAACCACCCCATGGCATAAACGCAACGGTCACGTTTTTCCCCAAAGCCAACTCGCCGTGTTCTGTGGCGGGGCCGTCAGCGATGATTTGGCCAGCCTTGACCTGATCCCCCTTCTGGACGATTGGGCGATGGTTAAAGCAGGTGTTCTGGTTGCTTCGAACAAATTTCGCCAAATTGTATATGGTCACAGGAGAATCGGCGCCATCCGAGCCGTTTTCCGGATGGCGAATAACGATTCGAGAGGCATCCACTTCCACAACCTCACCGTCTCGCTTGGCCACGATGGCCACACCCGAGTCTCTGGCGACGACGCCCTCGATACCGGTTCCCACCAGAGGGGCCTGGCTCATGAGAAGCGGCACCGCCTGACGCTGCATATTGGATCCCATGAGCGCACGGTTGGCGTCATCGTTCTCGAGGAAAGGGATCAAAGAGGCCGATACACTGACCAGCTGGTTGGGTGAGATGTCCATGAGTTCGATGTCCCCCTTTGGAACCATCATGAACTCTCCGGCCACCCGCGACGTCACCAAGGGATTGACATAACGGTTTTTGGTATCGATCGGGGCATTCGCCTGAGCAATCGGGTGCTCCTTTTCCTCAAAGGCGCTTAAAAACCGGACATCCCTCGAGACGGTTGCGTCTCCCACCACCCGGTAAGGGGTTTCGATAAAGCCGTATTCGTTGACCCGGGCATAGGTAGAAAGAGACACAATAAGCCCGATATTGGGACCTTCCGGCGTCTCGATGGGACAGATTCTGCCGTAATGGGAGGGATGGACGTCCCTGACCTCGAAACCGGCACGCTCTCGGGTCAACCCGCCGGGGCCGAGTGCAGATAATCGCCGTTTGTGGGTGGTTTCAGAAAGGGGATTGGTCTGGTCCATGAATTGGGACAACTGGCTGGTGCCGAAAAACTCTTTGACCACGGCGGATACTGGTTTGGGATTGACGAGGTCGTGGGGCATCAACGCATCGACCTCTTGAAGACTCATGCGCTCCTTGATGGCCCGCTCCATTCTGACCAAACCGATGCGGTACTGATTTTCAAGCAGTTCCCCCACAGCACGAACCCGGCGGTTTCCGAGGTGATCGATGTCGTCCACGATACCTTGGGTATCCCTCAATTCAATCAGGGTTTTGGCTGTCAGAAGAATATCCTCTTTTCGAAGTATTCTCAGATTGATATCGCTGCTGATGCCGAGTCTCTGATTGATTTTAAGGCGCCCGACCCCAGACAGGTCGTAATAGGTGGTCTTGAAGAAAAGATTGTCGATAAAATCCTGGGCAACTTCCGGGGTGGCGGGATTGCCGGGACGGAGACGTCTATAGATCTCGATCAGGGCTTCCTCTTTGGTTTCGACCTTGTCCATCTTGAGGGTTTTTCTGATCGAATCGCTGCTGGTCATTCCGTCTCCAAACAGGATGTCGAATTCGGTGATACCCGCAGCAGCGATTTTTTCCAGCGTATCGTCTTCGATCGTATCGTTGGTTTTCGCGACAACCGCACCCGTTTTCGGATCTGTCAGGGTCTTCGCGAACACTTTTTCCAGCAAATCCTCTGGATTGACCGGAATCACGTCCGTATCCAGAGCCTTTAGGCGGCGGATGGCTTTCAGGGTAAAGGCCCTGCCCTTTTTGACGATGATATCGTCGGATTCCGGATCTTTGATATCGCGGCCCGCCCTCTGGCCTTTGAGCAATTCCGGCTGAAACACCTTGAAATAGCGCTTGCCCTTAACAATAATCTTATCTTTGCGATAAAAATAGTCCAGCAGATCTTCGGTCGAGTAGCCGAATGCTTTGAAGAGAATGGTGACCGGAAATTTGCGCCGCCGGTCGATCCGAATGAAAACGATATCCTTCGGATCGATTTCCAGATCGATCCATGAGCCACGAACGGGGATGATCCGGGAACTGTATATCACCTTGCCGCTCGAGTGGGATTTGCCCTTGTCATGGTCAAAAAACACACCCGACGACCGGTGGAGCTGACTGACGACCACGCGTTCCGTGCCGTTGATGATGAACGTCCCCTTATCTGTCATCAAAGGAATCGTACCGAAATAGATTTCCTGCTCTTTGATGTCTCTGATATTGGATACCCCGGTATCCGCATCCACATCATAAACGACCAGTCTGGCGGTAATGCGAACGGGGATTTCATAGGTCATGCCTCGATGAATGCATTCCTCAACGCCGTGCTTGACCTCGGCAAAACGGTAGGAAACGAATTCCAGCGAGGCGCTGCCGGTGAAATCCTTGATCGGAAAAACAGATTTGAATACCGCCTGCAGACCGATATCCTCACGTTTTTCGGGTGCAATATCCATCTGCAGAAATCGGCTGAAGGATTCCCGCTGCATACCGATCAAATCGGGGATTTCAACGATCTTTGGTATTTTACCGAAATTCTTCCGAATTCTTCGATTGACCACAGGCAGTTGCGTCATGATATCTCCCTAAAAAGGTCATAGTGAAATCATTGAAGATCGGGAGGGGTGCGCCCCCCCGATCCAACCCCTTGAAACCAGGGTTACTTGATTTCGACCTGAGCACCAGCCTCTTCAAGCTGCGCTTTTAGCTTTTCGGCCTCGTCCTTCTCGACGCCTTCCTTGACGGCCTTGGGGGCGCTTTCAACCAAATCTTTGGCCTCCTTGAGCCCAAGTCCGGTAATGGCGCGGACTTCCTTGATCACCTGAATTTTTTTGTCACCGTGAGCAATCAGCATCACATCGAACTCGGTCTTCTCTTCCGCAGCAGCGGCTTCTCCACCGGCACCAGGGCCGGCAGCCATCATCGCCACCGGAGCGGCAGCCGATACACCGAATTTTTCCTCCATCTCCTTGACGAGTTCGGAGAGTTCGAGAACGGACATATTGGCAATAAAATCGATCACATCATCTTTAGTAATGTCAGCCATTTTTGGACTACCTCCAGAATCTTACAGAATAATGTTCTAATCGAAAAAATCTCTCGGAAAACACCGAAAGCAAGGGTGTCAAGCGGCTTCCTTTTGATCCTTTATGGCTTGGACCACATTGACGAAACGCCTCGGCACATCGGCCAAAGCCCTCACCAGTCCTGTCGGTACGGCGTTCATGGTCATCAGCACCTGGGAAAGAAGCACCTCTCTGCTTGGCAGCGCTGACAGGGCTTTGATGGCGTCGAGGTCCAACACCTGGCCGTTCATGAGGCCGACTTTGATCTCCAGTTTGTCGTTGTCCTTGGCAAACTGAGTCAGCACCTTCGCGGGAGGGACTGGATCATCGAAAGCGAAAGCCACGGCACTTGGCCCTTTGAACTTATCTTGAATAAGAGCGACATCCGTGTTCTCCGAGGCGCGAACAAGCAATGTGTTCTTGATCACCTGATACTCGACGCCGGCATCTTTCAGCAGTCTGCGAAGTTCGGTCATCCGTGAGACGTTGAGGCCCTTGTAGTCGGTGACAATGACGACCTTGGCCCTGGCAAACTTATCACGCAGCTCGTCGACGATTTGCTTCTTCTCTTCGAGATTCACTTAGAAACTCACCTCCTTCCATTTTTCTGTAAAAACCGGAGGTACGAATGGAGACAATTGGCTGTCTCGGTAGGCCGGCTGTGCCGATTAAACACAGAATGTGCACCTACGGTCTTTGACAGGTGAATATTGTTGGGGTTAGGAAAACGACTCTGATTCCGTCCGGTACCAGCATGGACCCCACTGCCCCTATCGGGTGCAGCGGCAACTTGTCCCCCAAAAAGCCCAAACAGCCTTCAGGCTTATTTGGTCAATTCCTTTACATGTGCCAAATCGAGTTTGATGCCCGGTCCCATCGTGGTGGAAATGGCAACGCCCTTTACATATGCACCTTTGCTGGCAGCAGGTTTTAGTCGGAGGATCATTTCGAGGAAAGCAGTGATGTTCTGCATCAGTTTCTCAGCACCAAAAGACACCTTGCCCATTGGCGCATGAACGATACCGGCTTTTTCAACGCGGAAATCTATTTTTCCAGCTTTGAGCTCATTGACTGCCTTGGCGACGTCAAAGGTCACGGTTCCGGTCTTCGCATTGGGCATCAGCCCTCTTGGGCCGAGAAGGCGCCCGATCTTGCCGACGGTTCCCATCATATCGGGAGTCGCGACGGCCTTGTCGAAGCCGAACCATCCCTCTTTAATTTTTTCAACCAAATCGTCGTTACCAATGTAGTCGGCGCCAGCCTCTTGGGCCTCCTTCTCTTTTTCACCCTTCGCGAAGACCAAGACCTTAACGTCCTTTCCGAGTCCATTCGGAAGCACGACTGTGCCGCGAACCATCTGGTCGGCATGCCGAGGATCCACCCCCAGCCTAACGGCCACATCGACGGTTTCATCAAATTTGGCATATGAGGACGCTATCACCATCTGCACGGCTTCGGTAAAGTTCTCCGGCATCGCCGTCTTGAGCTTTTCTCTAGATTCTTTATACTTCTTACCCCGCTTCGGCATCTTCCCTATTTCACTCCTTCTCTATTCAGGAAACAACCTCAATGCCCATGCTCCGAGCCGTTCCCTCGATAATCCGACAAGCTGAGTCCAGATCGTTGGCATTAAGATCCGGCATCTTGGTCTTGGCAATCTCCTCTACCTGAGCGCGGGTCACTTTCCCGACGCGGTCGCGCTTGGGATCCGCAGCCCCTTTCGCCACCTTTGCGGCTTTCCTGAGCAGGACGGCCGCCGGGGGCGTTTTGGTGATAAAGGTAAAGGAGCGATCCTGATAAACGGTGATCACAACAGGAATAATCATGCCCGCATCGTTGGCGGTCTTGGCATTGAAAGCCTTGCAGAAATCCATGATATTCACGCCGTGCTGCCCCAGAGCAGGTCCGATAGGAGGCGACGGATTTGCCTTGCCCGCTTCCACCTGCAGTTTGATCAACGCCATTACTTTCTTTGCCATTGTATCCGCTCACTCCCGTTGATTATAGCTTGGTTACTTGTACGAAATCCAATTCAACCGGTGTCGATCGACCGAAAATGCTCACCAAGACGCGAATCTTACCCTTCTCCGGATTGACATCATCCACCACACCGTTGAAGTTGGTAAAGGGTCCGTCGATGACTCTTATTTCATCGCCGGCCTCAAAGAAATACTTGGGCTGTGGCTTCGCCTTTCCAGCCTCCATTCGGTTCAGTATTTGTTCGGCCTCCTCATCGGTTATCGGAGACGGTTTGTCCCGCCCTCCCAGAAAACCCGTGACCTTTGCGGTATCGTTCACGATGTGCCATGTTTCGTCGTCAAGGAGCATGTTGACGAGTATGTAGCCGGGATAGAACTTCCGGGAAGATGTCTTTCGTTTCCCCTTGACCAGTTCCACCACCTCTTCCGTTGGAACAACCACTTCACCGAATTTATCCGGATTTGGCGATGAAGCGATCCGTTCGTCCAGGGCTTTTTTAACCTTGTTCTCAAACCCGGAATAAACGTGAACGATGTACCATTTTTTGGACATGGCCGTTTCCCTCGGTTATTGGAGAACCCAACGAACAATGCCCGCAAGCACCATGTCAGCAAGGCCCAGAAAGGCTGCGATAGCGCACACCAGAATTAACACCACGACCGTAGAGCCCAATGTCTGCTTCTTGGACGGCCAAGCGACTTTTTTCAGCTCAAGCTTGGCTTCACGGAGAAATTGGCCGGACTGCTGAATCCAAAGGCCGACTTTACCTTTCGGCGCACTTTTTGCCCGGGCCTCCCCGGCATCCCTTCTTTGGATGCTGGGTGCTTTCTTCTTTACAATCCCGGCCTGGACCCCTGTGGAAGAAGATGACACCGCCCCTTCGCTATCCGGAGATGTGTCTCCCGAATCGTTGGATTTGGTTTGCCGTTTTTTCCGTTTCTCATCCTGGCTTTTCTTACGATGTAACCGTGCCATGCTGATCCTTTAAGGAGGCCCCGAATAGCGCTAAAATGACGACAGTTCCCCTCTTCGGCTCCCTCAATTGTTAGCGGTGACAGGCCATATAGGACTGAAGATCCTTCACACACGAATATAGGCCCCGTTCCTCTGCCGTTAAAACGACTGGCCTGCCCCCTTCCCCCTGCCTCGCAGCGAGAAAAACTAGCGAAAGCTCCCCTACTTGGTTTCCCTGTGGGGGGTATGCTTTCTGCAAAAACGGCAGTATTTATTGAACGCCAGTTTGTCCGGTGTCGTCCGTTTGTTCTTTGTCGTTGTATAATTTCGTCGCTTGCACTCGGTGCAAGACAGGGTAACGATGACTCTCACTGTGGCGCTCTCCTTCTATTCGATGATATCGCTGATAACGCCGGCGCCGACCGTTCGACCCCCCTCTCGAATGGCGAATCGAAGCTCCTTCTCCATCGCTATCGGCGTAATCAACTCTGCGGATATCGCTATGTTGTCCCC
>JASFIA010000094.1:0-7519 GCA_050122915.1 Desulfobacterales bacterium
ATCAGACCGGGGGGGAGCCGCAAAAGGGACCGATGATTCCGCGTTGCATGTGACTGTCGATTGATTGGTGCGCTGCAAAATCATCTTGTTGTCCACAGAAAGGTTCCCGGTGCCATGCCAGTCCCAGCCCGCCCATCCGCATCTGCCAGATCGCCCCGACCCCAAGGCCTCTACGACCCCCGGTTCGAGCACGACGCCTGCGGCGTCGGCATGGTATGCCGCCTGAACGGCGACCGATCCCACCAGGTTGTTCGCGACGGCCTCACCCTTCTGGAAAACCTGGCCCATCGGGGCGCATACGGCTGCGACGCCTCCACGGGAGACGGCGCCGGCATCCTCATTCAGCTGCCCCACGACTTTCTATCGGATGTGTTCGAAAGCCCCATTCACCGCCTTCCCCCGGCCGGGGAATATGGGTGCGGTCTGGTATTTCTGCCGCCTCGCCCCGACGAGAAGACGGCGCTGAAGGCGATGATGGAAAGGACGGTCGCCGAGGAGGGACAGGTGTTTTTAGGCTGGCGTAAGGTGCCGGTCCAGTCCGAGGCCCTCGGGGACATCGCCCGAGAGGTCGAACCCGCCATCTCCCAGTTTTTTATCGGCGCAGGAATCGGCCTGTCGGACCCCCAGTCCTTCGAGAGGAAGCTCTACGTCATTCGAAAGGTCATGGAGCGTCGCGCCCGGGAGTCGGGCTTAAGCCAAAGCCGCTGGTTTCACATCCCCAGCCTTTCCAGTCGAACGCTGGTCTACAAGGGGATGTTTCTGGCCCATCAGATCGCCCCCTATTTCCCGGATCTGGCCCATCCCTCCATGCGCAGCGCCATCGCCCTCGTCCACCAGCGCTACAGCACCAACACTTTCCCCACATGGGAGTTGGCACACCCCTTCCGGTTCCTATGCCACAACGGCGAAATCAATACCCTCATGGGCAATGTGAACTGGATGAACGCCCGGCAGCACCTATTTCAGTCGGAGCGGTTCGGCGAGGACATGGAAAAGCTCTTCCCCATCGTCACACCCAAGGCCAGCGACTCGGCCATCCTGGACAACGCCGTCGAACTGCTCTATCACACCGGACGCTCGCTTCCGCACTGCATTTCCATGCTCATCCCCGAGGCCTGGCAGGGCCACGCCACCATGAGCGACGACCGCAAGGCATTCTACGAATACCATGCCTGCCTCATGGAGCCCTGGGACGGACCGGCTTCCATCGCATTTACGGACGGCATACAAGTGGGAGCCGTCCTTGATCGGAACGGTCTTCGCCCATCCCGCTACACAGTCACTGCCGACGGCCGGGTGATCATGGCTTCCGAGGCGGGCGTGATTCCGGTGGCGCCGGACCAGGTGTTACACAACGGGCGTCTTCAGCCGGGCCGGATGCTCCTGATCGACCTCGACAAGGGCAAGATCATCGACGACCACGAAATAAAGACCGAGCTGGCCGCCCGGAAGCCCTACCGGGCATGGCTCACCGACCGTCTGACCAGCATGTCAAATCTGCCCCCGTCCCCGTCGCTGCCCCCATGCCTCTCGGGCAGTGATTTGTTCTCGGCGCAGAAGGTGTTCGGGTACACCCGGGAAGATCTCAGACTGATCATTGGGGCCATGGCCGCTGCCGGAAAGGAACCCACCGGCAGCATGGGGGACGACACCCCACCGGCAGTGCTCTCGGACCAGCCAAGACCCCTCTACGATTTTTTTCGCCAGCTATTCGCCCAGGTGACGAACCCGCCTCTGGACGCCATCCGTGAGGCACTGGTCACCTCCCTGGTGACGACGGTGGGCGCCGAACAGGACCTCTTCAAGGAAACCCCGGCTCATTGCCGCCACCTGCGACTGCCCGGCCCGGTCCTGGAAGACGACGCGGTGGCGCGTATCCGAAACTCTCCACTGGAAGGTCTCGAATCCCGAACGTTAACAGCTGTTTTCCCAGCCGAATCCGGTGGTGAAGGCCTGAATCGGGCCATGGCGGACCTTTGCCGGAGCGCCGAAAACGCCGTGGCCGAAGGGGTCACCCTTCTCATCATTTCAGATCGGTCCTGGAGCCGTGAATTGGCTCCGATCCCAGCCCTTCTGGCCACCGCCGGCGTCCACCACCATCTCATCCGGGAGGGGGTGCGAACCCGATGCGGCCTGATTGTCGAAACCGGCGAGGCCAGGGAAATCCACCACATTTGTTGTCTGATCGGCTATGGGGCCGGAGCGGTCAACCCGTATCTTGCCCTGTCGTCGGCCGCATCCATGGCCGAGGAAGGCATTCTGGAAGGGGTCGATTCGGCGACCGCCCGCCGACGGTTCATTACGGCCGCGGAAAAAGGTATTCTCAAAGTGATGAGCAAGATGGGCATATCAACCCTCCATAGCTACCGGGGTGCTCAGATCTTCGAAGCCGTTGGCATATCACCGTCGGTCATCGACGCCTATTTCGCCGGCACCCCGTCTAGAATCGGTGGCGCGGATCTGAAGCGGATCGCCGCCGATGCGGCCCTCAGGCACCGGAGTGCATTTCCCGATCGGGTCATCCCTTCGGCAGAGGCTCTGCCGGTGGGAGGTCGATATCAGTGGCGACGCAACGGGGAAACGCACCAGTATTCCCCTTTCGCCATCGCCAAACTTCAGCAGGCGGTTCGGTCCCTCGACGAAGGGGCATGGCGAGAGTACACGGCGTCCATCGACGACCAGAACCGTCACGGAGGGTTCATCAGAGGGCTTCTGGGCCTTAAGGCCGACGGGCCGACCGTACCTCTGGATGCCGTCGAACCCTGGACGGCCATCGTCAAACGATTCAAGACGGGGGCCATGTCTTACGGTTCCATCAGTAAAGAGGCCCACGAAACCCTGGCGATCGCCATGAACCGGATTGGCGGACGGAGCAACAGCGGAGAGGGTGGCGAAGACCCGGACCGCTTCCGGCCCGACCCCGACGGCGACTGGCGGAACAGCGCCATTAAGCAGGTGGCGTCGGGTCGCTTCGGCGTCACTATCCACTATCTGGTCAATGCCGCCGAACTCCAGATCAAAATGGCCCAGGGAGCCAAACCCGGGGAGGGAGGCCAGCTTCCCGGGTTCAAAGTCTATCCTTGGATCGCCAAAACCCGGCACTCGACCCCCTACGTGGGTCTGATCTCGCCGCCCCCCCATCACGACATCTATTCCATCGAGGATCTGGCCCAACTCATCTACGATTTGAAAAACGCCAACCCGAAAGCACGGGTCAGCGTAAAGCTGGTTTCCGAAATCGGTGTCGGTACCATCGCCGCAGGCGTGGTGAAAGGCAAGGCCGATGTCGTCTTGATCAGCGGGGAGACCGGAGGCACCGGCGCATCGCCCCTCACCTCCATCAAGCATGGAGGGCTTCCCTGGGAGCTGGGACTGGCCGAGACCCACCAAACCCTGTTGTTGAACGGCCTTCGGGACAAGATCGTGGTCGAATGCGACGGGCAGCTCAAAACGGCCCGTGACGTGGCCGTGGCCTGTCTTTTAGGAGCCGAGGAATTCGGATTCGGAACCGCAGCCCTGGTGGCTCTGGGGTGTGTTATGATGCGGGTCTGCCATCTCAATACCTGCCCTGTGGGCATCGCCACCCAGGACCCCGAGCTGAGGAAGAAGTTTGCGGGCAAGCCCGAATACGTGGTCAATTTCATGCGGCTTCTGGCAGAAGATCTCCGGGTCATCATGGCCGGACTTGGTTTTCGAACCGTCGCAGAAATGGTCGGCCGGGTCGACCGGCTGGACATGGCCCCCGCGCTGGACCATTGGAAGGCCAGAGGGATCGATTTGAGCCGTGTGCTCCACCGCCCCGAGGTGCCGCCGGCAATCGCCGCCCATTGCAGAACCCCGGTGGACAAGGGTATCGGGGACGTGCCCGACCGCCGGCTCATCGAACAGGCAATGCCGGCCCTCACCGGGCGGACACCCGTCACCATCGATATGACCCTAAGGAACATCCACCGCACCGTGGGGACCCTTCTGAGCAGTGAAATCGCCACCCGCTTCGGCGAAGAGGGACTGCCTGAAGACACCATCCGGCTTCGCTGCAGGGGATCGGTCGGCCAGAGCTTCTGCGCTTTCGGGGCCCCCGGCCTGACCGTTCACGTGTCGGGAGAGGCCAACGACTACTTCGGGAAGGGCCTTTCCGGCGCCAAACTCATCATCACCCCTCCTGACGGGTCGACTTTCGACCCGGCGCAAAACATCATCGTGGGCAACGTCGCCTTCTACGGGGCCACCCGGGGCGAGGCCTATATCCGAGGCATTGCAGGAGAGCGGTTCTGCGTTCGCAACAGCGGAGTGTCAACCGTGGTGGAGGGAATCGGGGATCACGGATGTGAGTACATGACCGGAGGATGTGTGGTGGTGCTTGGCCCCACCGGGAGGAACTTCGCCGCCGGCATGAGCGGCGGCATCGCCTATGTCTACGATTCCGACGGCGCCTTTGCAGGGGAGCGATGCAACCTGGAAATGGTGGGGCTGGAGGCGGTGGAGACCGAAGCGGACGAGACTCGCCTCCGGGAGATGCTGACGGCCCACCGCCGATATACCAAAAGCCGTCTTGCCGACCGCCTTCTTGACGACTGGGAAACGTCTTTGCCGCGGTTTATCAAGGTCATGCCGACCGATTACAAACGGGCTCTGGAGCGGCTGCAAAGCGAAAACGCTGCTTGATCCCGTCCGAGACAGGAACTGTATCCATGGGAAAACCCACCGGTTTCAAGGACTATTCGAGGGAAATGCCCGAAAGACGCCCCGTTGCGGAGCGAATCGGGGACTTCAACGAGATCTATCTACCGTTCCCGGAGGAGAAGCTCAGAGAGCAGACCGCCCGGTGCATGGACTGTGGGGTGCCGACCTGCCATGGGGGTTGCCCCTTGGGCAACCTCATCCCTGAGTGGAATGACTTGGTTTACCAAAACCGTCGACAGGAGGCGGCCCATCGGCTCCACCTGACCAACAATTTCCCGGAATTCACCGGGCGCCTTTGTCCGGCCCCCTGCGAAGAGGCTTGCGTTCTGGGAATCAATGAACCCGCGGTCACCATCGAACAAATCGAAAAAGAGATCATCGAAATCGCCTTCGACCGGGGCTGGGTGATACCGGAGCCCCCCGATTCGCGGACCGGTAAAACCGTCGCTGTCGTGGGCTCCGGGCCTGCCGGACTTGCATGCGCCCACCAGCTCAATCGGGCCGGACACTCCGTGACGGTCTATGAGCGGGCGGACAGAATCGGCGGCCTGCTCCGCTATGGGA
The DNA here is from genome assembly GCA_050122915.1 of Desulfobacterales bacterium. Classification (GTDB taxonomy): domain Bacteria; phylum Desulfobacterota; class Desulfobacteria; order Desulfobacterales; family UBA5852; genus CALNZV01. The sequence goes on from JASFIA010000094.1 coordinate 5,248, forward strand.
TTCCGGATTTCAAGCTTGAAAAGTGGGTGATCGACCGCCGAATAGATCTCATGGAGAAGGAAGGCATCCGATTCGAAACGGGCGTTCATGTGGGAACGGAATCCGTGCGGATGCCCATTGAGAGTGCCGATGCGGTGGTTTTGTGCACCGGATCGACACGGCCGAGGGATCTTCCCCTTCCGGGTCGTGACCTGTCGGGCATCCATTCCGCCATGGATTTTTTAACCCTTCAAAATCGGTGGGTGGCCGAGGATCGCCTCACGGGCGAGAGGCTGCCCCCTATCAACGCCGCTGGAAAACAAGTGGTGGTGATCGGAGGCGGAGACACGGGCAGCGACTGCATCGGCACCTGCCGACGCCAGGGAGCCCTCACGATCACCAACCTGGAGCTGCTCCCCCGACCGACCTCGGACCGCCCGCCCCATCAACCCTGGCCCTTCTGGCCGAACCGACTCAGGCCCAGCAGTTCCCATGAAGAGGGCTGCGAACGTCAGTGGGGTGTTCTAACGAAACGCTTTGAGGGAGAAAACGGTCGGGTGACCGGCGTGGTGACTGTCCAGGTCCGCTTCGAAGAGCAGGTTCAGGGGCCGCCTAAAATGATCGAGCGCGCCGGAACCGAACGACGGCTGCCCGCGGATCTGGTGCTTCTGGCACTGGGTTTTGTCGGCCCTGAACACGACACCGTCGTGGGGCGGCTCGGGCTGACGGTGACGGCTGGGGGCACTGTGCAAACCGACCTCAATCACATGACCTCTACGCCGGGGGTTTTCGCCGCGGGTGACGCCCGCAGGGGCCAGTCTTTGATCGTCTGGGCCATCTCCGAGGGCCGGGAGGCGGCCCGGGCCGTCGACCGGTATCTGACCGGCCGAACCGCCCTTCCCTCAAAGGGCTGTTGCGACTTGCCGAGGATTCCCTGACCGTCTCCACAGGCACAGAATATGGTAAAAAAACGTGGGCGCAACCGCCGGCAACCGCCTGTGCCCACGCTTGATTTTCTTCTCACACTCATTTTTCCCGTGAGTTCAGCACCAGCCGCCGCACTGTTGCTCCTGTATGCAGCCGCCGCTGTCCAGAGCGGATCGAAACCGGTCGAGAGTCAGTGCATTCGCTGCCATACCGACGCTAAAAACTGACCCGCCTGGGCTGGGAAGTGGCGGCCTCCAGGCAAACCGCCCCGATTTCCCCAGAAACCCAGGGGAAGGGTGAGGAGGCCCCCTGGCTCCGCTGGAGCCCTACGAGAAGATCACCGTCCAGTCGGCATTTCTGAAGACAGAGCGCGGCCGAATCCCCTGCGAGCGCTGCCACGGCGGCAACCGGAATTGCACGGCCGCCAACGAAGCCGTAAAGGCAGGATTTCCTGAAGAGAGGGTATTCAACATGATGGGCGGGTTTGAAGGGGACAAGAACACCACCAAAGGCAGCGCGTATTGCGGCCAGCGGTGGGCGGCGGCTGGAAAAACGAAGGGCTCCCGTGGACCTATTCCATGGACCGGCGACCGATCTACCCACCGGATCTTGCCGGCGATTACCCCCCAGCCGGCCCGACCAATTCTCGCCCGTCAAGGCCGTTTAGCAGAAATCTAACATCGCCGCATTACACGAGAAGGAATCCCGGTGACCGAGCAGGATTCCTTCTCGGCCTTTTGGCTCCCCCCTGTCGCCGCGTCACCTGTAGCCGTTCGCCGCCATTCCTTGGACCGCTTTGACACCGGTGGTGCCCGGGCATAGCTTTTCCGATAATGTGATATGGCCCCACTCAACAGCCGCGAGGGAGATCACCATGAAAGGCCGTGAGCAGAAACTAAAAAGAGAACTGGCGCCCGGGCAGGTGGCGGATTTCTTCAGATCGATCGCCGATGCCATCGAGGGAAACGCTCCGGTGGATGGCGAGGATGCGGCCGGCCTTTTCGACGACTTTTACAAGGCCAGCCTGAAGCTGAAGCGGAAAGGCCCGACCATCGCCCTGGAAGCGAAAGTGGAGTCACCCCCGCCGGCCGTTCCCGAACCCATCGATGACCCTGGGCAAGGCCAACAGGCTCCGGGAAAACCCAAATACAAGAGTCTTAAGAAGCGGATGAAATCTACCTTTGGCAGCATCCGGGACAGTCTGGCCCAAAACCGGATGCCCGCTGCTGACATCGTTGCCTCCTTCCTGGAGGATTCCCGCCTCATGGTCGGCTATGAGGGATACGGCGACGACTACTATGGGGAATACGCCGACGCCTGCCAACGGTTTGCCGACGCATTCGAATCAACGGACTTGAACGGCTTT
>JASFIA010000095.1:0-7480 GCA_050122915.1 Desulfobacterales bacterium
CTCGAAGCCAACAAGGACATCGGCTTCCCCGTCGGAAATCAGGGCGCTCTTCCCTTCGCCGAACAATATGGCGGATTCCACGACGCCCCCCCGCTGAGCCATTCCATGAATCTCACTCATTCTGACGGGGACGTCGGACGCCATTGCGGCTTCTCCCAACACCCTCGAAGCCAGCAGGTTTCCCTGGCCTCCCACCGCAACGATAATAAGACGGGTTGTTTTCATTGAACGCTCATCCAAAACGGTCTCATCCCGGCAGGGATGACCCCGGAAAAAGATTAGTCCCGAACCGGGGAAATGGCATGTTCGGGGCAGACTTGGGCACACACAGCGCAACCGGTGCAAATATCGCCATCGATCCGCACCCGATCGCCGTCGATGAAAAAGGCAGGGCATGCCAGATCGTTGATGCAGTCTCTGTGATTGCGACAGCGGTCTGTAATTTTGAAGGCGTTACCTTTCAGCTGCTTCAAGCCCTTTGCATAGAGGGTGCACTTTTCTTTGGAGATAACCACCGATACGCCCTTATACGCAACGGCCTCTCGGATGGCAGCGATGCTTTTCTGGACGTTGTAGGGCCGGACGATCGACACATGGCCGACACCCAAGGCGCGGACAACGGCCTCGATGGAAACGTTGCCGTATCCGTCGAGTTGGATCTCCTTCATGTCGACACCCGGGTTGGGTTGATGGCCGGTCATGGCCGTCGTCCGATTGTCTAAGATGACAAGGGTCAGATCGTGCCTGTTGAACACCGCGTTGATCAATCCCGGGATGCCGGAATGGAAGAAAGTGCTGTCCCCGATGAAAGATACCACTTTTTGATCCGTCACCGTTGCGAAACCGCCTGCAGCCCCTGTCGAGGCCCCCATGCAAATCACGAAATCCCCCATGGACAACGGTGGAAGAAAGCCGAGGGTATAGCAGCCGATATCGGATGGATGAATCACATCCATGCCCTCAGTGGCTTTTTTGACAGCATAGAAAGTGGCCCTGTGGGAACAGCCGGCGCAAAGGCTCGGAGGGCGCTGAGGCAAGTCCGGAACATCCGACAAATCCGGCGGGGCAGGGGGGGTGTAGGCAACACCAAATCCAGCGGCGATGCTTTCCTTTACCAGAACGGGATCGTACTCAAACAGACGGGTCAAACGCCCGACCCCTTTGCCCTTGACGGGAATTGTCAGACCCGCCTCCTGGGCAATGGCCTTGACAGCCTCTTCAATAAATGGCTCTCCCTCCTCGACGACCAATACGGTTTCACAGGCCTCTAAGAAACCGATAATCCGTTGTGCCGGCATGGGATTCGAAAATCCAAGCCGCAGCACCCGGGTTTGCTCCTGCAATCCCAGATCCGACAATGCATCGGATACGTAGCCGTAGCTGACCCCGTTGCAAATGATGCCACGGACACCGGTGCCTTCAACGACATTAAGAGGTGACGCCGAAGCCATTGCCTCGGCCCTCTCGAGGCGCTCGAGCAGTCGCCGGTGGAGATTGCGGGATACCGCCGGTACGGTCACGAAATTGAAGGGATCTTTTTCAAAGCGGCCCCGGCTAATGGCCGGCTCGACGGTGCCCAGTTCAACCACGGCCGTGGAATGGTTGATGCGGGTTGTCGTTCGCAGCAGGACCGGCTCTTTCAGACGCTCTGACAGGTCCACGGCATGACGGACCATCTCCCGGGCCTCGGCCACCGATGAGGGCTCGAGAAGCGGAAGCCCGGCAAGCTTTGCGTAATAGCGGTTGTCCTGCTCGTTCTGGCTGGAAAACATATACGGGTCATCGGCCGTTAGGATCACCAGTCCGGCCCGGACGCCAACATAAGAAAGGGTCATCAGGGCATCGGCGGCCACATTCAACCCCACATGCTTCATCATGCACATGCTGCGGACACCGGCATTGGCCGCTGCAGCGGCAACCTCAAGAGCCACTTTTTCGTTGGTGCTGTATTCGAAATAAAGCTCGGTTTCCTGAGCGAGTTGAAATAGGTTCAGGGATATTTCAGAAGAGGGGGTCCCGGGATAGGTGGAAGCAAAGGCAATGCCTGCTTCAAGGGCACCTCGAGCGATGGCCTCGTTGCCCAGCAACAGCATCTTCTGCCCGGGCTGGTTAGTCAATAGCTTGTGCATCGATAAAACCTCGTGCGCTTGTTCGGTCCTTTGGAAAGCCTCCCGCAGATCGTCTCCGGAGTTCAATGGATGGTGAAAACGCCCTGTTGCATACAACAGCTACCTTTGAGGTGTAAAGGCTTAATGCCGATGTAAGGGCTCAAAGCCAAAAACCCTTTACAAGCTCCCGTAATTACGATAGGTTTGTAATTTATATCCCGTAAGGACAACCATGCCGAATGACCGACATCTGAATAATTCCCGCCCCATGAGGACACCATGACCCCTCAAACTGTTTTGGTGATCGCCACTCGTAACCCCGGGAAAACGGCTGAGATACGCAGTTTGCTCTCGGATTTTCCAATCGATATCAAAAACCTCGACGACTTTGGCCCCCTTCCCGACGTAGAGGAGAACGGGGACACTTTCGATGACAACGCCTACAAAAAAGCCAGTGTTGCGTCTCGGATGCTGGGTCTTCCCGCTCTGGCGGACGATTCCGGACTGCTTGTGAAGGCGCTCAACGGTGCACCGGGTGTGTTTTCGGCCCGATATGCCGGAGAAAACGCAACCGACCTGGAACGCTGCAATAAGCTTCTAAAGGAAATGCAGCCTCATGAAGAGCGATCTGCAGCCTTCGAGTGCGTCATTTCCATTGCCGTGCCCTCAGGTGCAGCTCTCACCTATGAGGGTCGATGTGAGGGATACATTGCCCGCGAACCAAGGGGGGCGAACGGTTTCGGTTACGATCCCGTGTTTTTTTTCCCGCCCTTAAGGCGGACCTTTGCAGAGTTGACCATGGAAGAAAAAAGCCGGATAAGCCACCGTGGCCGGGCCCTGCAGGAACTTCGGAGCGAATTTGACAGGGTTTTGACATGGATCCGTATGCAGATGCCGGAACCTGAGAAAACCGGTTGCCAGCATCAATGACAACCCATTGGCGAAACCATTTCTTCTGCAGGTAATCTCCGCCATCCAAGCGGTTCGCCGGCCGTAGGACAAGGACGCACCTTGACGTCAGAGCCTGTCAGCATTTGCTGCTGAGCGAGGACTGTTCAACTGACCGGATGCTTCAACATTTCGTGCGAGGAGATCCATCCATGAATGAAAACCAAAACGATTTTGATATCGCCAGAACCATCGGCGGCATCACCACCGAGGCATCGGCCCAAGCCCTTTTCGAAAGCCACCTGGACGGTATCCAATACGACAAAATTCAACGGATCACCCACAGCGGGGTGCGTTTGAAAATCGCCAATGCCATTGCAATGTGCTCTCCGGACAGGGTTTTCATCAACAGCGGTTCCCTGGAGGATGTCCGATGGATCCGGAATTACGCACTGGAAAGAGGGGAGGAAAGGCCTCTGCCCATGCCGGGGCACACCATTCACTTCGACCTGAAGGAAGAACAGGGCCGCATCATCGACCGCACCTTTTACATTGTCGACGAGGATGACGTTGTCAGCAGCCTTGCCTTGAAAATGCTCCGGACCGAGGGGTTGAAGGAGGTGCGGAATAAATTGGGCGGCATCATGAAGGGAATGACCATGATCGTAGGCTTCTACAGCAGAGGCCCCATCGGCTCACCCGCCGCCAACCCGGCTCTGGAGATCACCAGCTCCGCCTATGTATCCCACAGTGCCGAGCTTCTCTACCGAAACGCCTACCGCGTTTTCAATACAGAGGTAGAGCGCCAGGGGCATTTTTACACCAACATTCACAGCGAGGGTCCCAACCGCCCCGAAGACCTGCCCAATGCGAGGGTCTTCATGGATCGGCGAGACAGAACCACCTACAGCTGTTTTTGCACTTATGCCGGCAACACGCTGCTTTTGAAAAAGGGCAATCACCGCTTTTCAGTGGACAAAGCCATTAGCGAGCATCGGGGCACCGAACTCTCCGAGCACATGTTCATTACCGGCATCGAAGGTCCAGGCGGCCGAATCACCTGGTGCACGGGCGCGGCCCCCAGCGGTTGCGGCAAAACCACCACGGCCATGGCCGGAGATCATTTTGTCGGTGACGACCTCGCACAACTGTGGATCAACGATGCGGGCTCTATCCGCTCCATCAACCCCGAATGCGGCATTTTCGGCATCGTCGAGGATGTCAACTGGGAAGGGGACCCAAAGCTAATGGCGGTGCTCCGAAAAGAAGGCACCGAGGTGATATGGTCCAACGTGCTCGTCGACGAGGACGGAATCCCCCACTGGACCGGCAATGGAGAGTCCCCTCCGGCCAAGGGCACGAACTTCCAGGGGCGATGGGAAGCCGGTATGACCGGCCCAGACGGCAAACCGGTTCCGATATCCCATCCGAATGCCCGCTGCACCCTGATGGCAAATGCCCTGGCCAATTATTCGGATCTTTGCGAATCCCCGGACGGCGTCGACACTCGCATTGTTACCTACAGTGGCCGAGACAGCGACACCATGCCACCGGTCTGGGTGGCAAAATCTCCGGCGGAGGGCGTGGTCATCGGGGCGTGTATCGTCTCGGCAGCAACGGCCACTGAGGTTGGCGCCACAGGCGTCAAAAGGGCTCCCTGGGCCAATGCGCCGTTTATCCCAGGCCCCCTGGGCGACTATATGGACGCTCAGTTCAAGTTTTTCTGCAACCCCAAAATTGCCGCCGACGCCATGCCCATCATGGCAGGGCTGAACTATTTTCTGACCCATGAAGCTCGGGGTGGAGAGGGCAAAAAGCTCCTCGGCGAAAAGAAGGATGTCAAGGTTTGGCTGGCCTGGCTCGAAAGGATGGCCCACGGCGAGGTTTCGGCCATTGACACTCCCATCGGCTACCTGCCTCGCTACGCGGACCTGAAAACCCTCTTCCGCTCTCGCATCGACAAGGACTATCCTGAGGATCTTTACCGCAAACAATTCAGCCTTTACATCGACAACATCATCGGGCGAATCGACCTTCAACACAGATCCTATGGCAAGGAGGAGGGCATTCCACCGAGACTCTTTGACATCCTCGATGCCCAAAAATCAGCTCTTCTAGACCTGAAAACCCGGTTCGGATCCATCGTCTCCCCTGAGCAGCTAATCACCGCATCCGACGGCTGATCCGCCAACCTGCCCAGAGGCGGACGACCGGCACACCCCTGTCCTCCGCCTCCCTCACCACGCCGCTGAGTTAGCAGGGCCACTGTGACAAACTCTCTTCTCAAGAGCATCTTCAGCCGCCGCATGCTGGTGGCCTTCATTATGGGGTTTTCCAGCGGTCTGCCGCTGCTGTTGACGGGTTTTGTTCTTCAGGCATGGATGAAAGAAGAGAATGTCGATCTGACAGTGATCGGTCTTATGACACTGGTCGGTTTGCCGTACACCCTAAAATTCGTCTGGGCGCCGATCCTCGATCGATACACCATCCCCACGCTGGGTCGCCGAAAAGGGTGGCTCCTGGTGTTTCAGATCGGGCTGATGGCCGCAATCGTCCTTCTCGGTCGGTCCAACCCCGCCCAAACCCCTTGGACGGTGGCCATTGCGGCCTTTATCGTCACTTTTTTCAGTGCGTCCCAGGATATCGTCATCGACGCATACCGCCGGGAGGACCTTAAGGACGAGGAACTGGGGCTCGGGTCATCTCTGGCCATCAACGGTTATCGGCTCGGCATGCTACTGGCCTCGGGAGGCGGCCTCATCCTCGCCGACCACATCCCCTTCAGCGGCGTTTATACCATGATGGCCGCCTGCCTGATTCCGGGTCTCATCACCACGGTACTCACGCCCGAGCCGGATACCCCCTTCGGCACTCCCGCATCTCTCAGGGAAGCGGTCATCGACCCCTTCGTTGAATTTCTCAAACGCCGGCAGGCCCTGTGGGTGCTTTCGTTTATTCTTCTCTACAAGCTCGGGGATACCATGGCGAGCGCCATGACTGCGCCACTCTATCTGGATTTGGGATTCACCAAAACGGAAATCGGCACCATTGTAAAATTCTTTGGCATATGGGCCACCATCGCCGGTGGTTTTGTCGGAGGTGCGTTGCTTCTGCGATTGCGGATTCAATCCGGCCTCTGGATCTTCGGCATCCTTCAGGCATTGTCGACGGTCGGCTTTGCCGCCCTGGCCATGATCGGCCATGATCTCACCGCCCTTGCGGCGGTGATCGCCTTTGAAAACATCACCAGCGGCATGGGTACCGCCGCCTATGCCGCCTTCATGGCCAGCATCACCAATCAGAAATTTACGGCCACTCAGTACGCCCTGCTGAGCAGCCTCATGGGAGTCCCGCGTGTACTGGCCTCGGCGCCGACCGGCATTATGGCGAAAATGATGGGCTGGGAATCCTTCTTTCTGTTCTGTGCCGTCATCGCCATACCCGGATTGATGCTGATTCGCAGATTGTCATCGGAATCGCGCCGCACTCCGCAATCCCGATGACGGCGACCCGACGGAATTTTGGACCGGCAGCCGCCCTCTCCGGCCCCATCCCCTGATCATGGAGGATTAATTAAAGATGACGCCATCGGTCCCAGGTTCATCCACCGAACGCAAATTGGAACAGCTTCGATCCGAGCGCCGTCGGCTATTAGGTCTGTCGCCGGAAAGCACTCTGGAGGCCATCTTGTCCGCTCCCGAGCCGACGCCTCTGGTGCATTCGTTTACGGAGCAGGATCTCTATTTTCTTATTCACGATATCGGGCCCGAGGATGCCCAGCCCCTCGTCGCCATGGCCTCTGAGAAACAGCTTGACTTTATCCTTGACCAGGAGATCTGGGATAAAGACCGCTTCGATTTGTCCGCCGCCGTCCGCTGGTTTGAGGTGATGATTAGAGCCGATCCGCCCCGTCTGATTCCATGGCTGATCAAAAACCACCTTCCGACAGTAGAGCTTTTTCTTTTCAAGAGCCTGGAAATCCGAATCCGAGAACACGATCAGGATCCGTCGGAGCTGGGAGAAGGGTTTTTTTCATTCGACAACACCTTTTACATGCGGTTCACGCCCCCGCCATCAGAAGAGGACGGCACAGATCAGCGTCGGCAGCGCCATTTCGACAGCCTGTCGACACTCCTCAAACAGATGGCTGAAACAGATTACTTGCGGTTTCAAAGCCTGATTCTGGAATCCAGTGCCCAGATCCCAGCGGAATGCGAGGAGGAAGCCTACCGGTTGCGCAATGTCCGCCTGGGTGAAAGGGGTTTTCTGCCTTTTGAGGAAGCCGTCGGCATCTATCAGCCCCTCCGCATCGATCAATTGAGGCCACGCTCCCAAGGCAGGGCGCCACATCAGAACGATACAACTCCCCAGAACCGGGTTCCCATTTCTCTGTCGATGACCGTTGATGCCGAATCTGTCTTTGAAAAAGCCCTGGAGCAGGTGGAATCGCCACGCCACGTTGACGAACTGCGACTGGAGCTGGC
>JASFIA010000096.1:0-7450 GCA_050122915.1 Desulfobacterales bacterium
GCATTTTTTCCTGGTGGCCGGTTGCGACGGCGCCAAACCGGGCAGAAACTACTACACCGAGTTTGTCGAAAAAGTGCCCCGGGATTGCGTCGTCCTCACCTTGGCCTGCGGCAAGTATCGTTTTTTCGACCAGGATCTGGGAGAGATCGAGGGCATCCCTCGCCTGCTGGATGCCGGTCAGTGCAATGATGCCTATTCGGCCCTACAGATCGCCATGGCCTTGTCCAAGGCGTTTAACCTCGAGGTCAATGATCTGCCGCTCTCGCTCATCATTTCCTGGTACGAGCAAAAGGCGGTATGCGTGCTGCTGGCACTGCTCCATCTGGGCATCAAGGGGATCCGATTGGGACCGTCGCTGCCGGCTTTTATCACCCCAAACGTGCTCGATACCCTGGTGAAGAATTTCGACATCCAACCGATCGGCTCTGCAGAGGAAGATTTGAAGGCGATTTTGGGATGAGCGGGTAAGATGCGGAAAACCGCCTTCATGCCCGGTCATCTGGTTCAATCCGGGAATATTCAATGGCGCAAAAAGGGACGTGGCTCAGGACCTCTGCTGGATGGGTGTTTATCTATGGTGCGGAAGAAAAATACACGTTAAAGATCGACATGGCCGTCAGAGATGTCTCCGATGCACAGACGCTGCTCTGACGGCTGGAGGCGGCACGAACTCTGGACTCACCCTTTGGCTGTGCCGCTTGCTGCGACGGATCCAGCGGAGGATTCCCGAGGGGAATGGAGCCCTGCCTCATCCCTTTTTTCGATCCGCGCGGCGTCAACTGACCGGTTCGCAATCGATTGCCTCCGTCGATGTCTACTGATTTGTGCCGCCCACGGCCATCTGTGGCCCTTCCCGCAATGAAAATTCCGCTTCGAGGTTGATTGGCCGGAGGCGCTGCCGCTCCTGCGATCGTTTCCCGCTCCCCGCTCCGATAAGCCGTGTCTGTTTGGACTATCTCCGCATACTACCGATAAAGCACTGCAAATTTCATGTGGTCTAATGGGAAAATACAGCCGATGCAGCAGCGGTTTACGTGTTTCACCTTATTGAAGAGCGGCCCCTTCGGAAAATAGGATGAAATGGCCAGTCAAATCGGAGACCCTGAAATGCGGCCCTGTGACATTGCCAGATGCCCGCATGGCTGGAAGCGTTGAAAGAGATGGTTAAAAATACAATGGCGTCAGCAGGATCTGGCAGTTAAAGGCATCCGGTCGAGAAACCGCGGAACAGCCCAGAACCCTCACCGGTTGGAAAACCAGGAGATCGATATAGAAAGGCCCCGGCACCCAATATCCCCCCGTGAAGAGCCCCACCGACACACCGGAGCATCCGCCGTTGCGGGAGTCTCCGACCGGGATGAGGCACACTATGGGCTAATCGATATATAGACCGAAAGGAGATCATGTCATGATACGCAGTCTCAATACCATCCGCGGGGCCGGTATTCGTGCGACGGACGGCGAATTGGGGCGTTGCAGTGATTTTCTCTTCGACGACCGTTACTGGGTCATCCGATACATGGTCGTCGATACACGACGGTGGCTGCCGGGAAGAACGATCCTTGTTCCGCCGGCGGTGTTGAAGTCCTATGCATGGGAATCGGACGAGATGGTTGTCGATCTGACGGTTGAAGCGGTGAAAAACAGCCCGCCGCTCGAGACGGACAAGCCAATTTCCCAGCAGTACCAGGAGCGGTTGTTCAGCCACTACCAATGGCCCATCCACTGGGCCGGTTCTGAGTCCTGGGCAAGCGCCCCATTTACGGAAACGCCCGTTCCGCCCGGTAGCGACACCCCGTCGGATAAAGCTCCGGCACCTGAAGAGAGCCATTTGAGATCGGGTAGAGAGGTCGCGGGCTACCGCATCCAAGCCACCGATGACGGCATTGGTCATGTGGAGGATTTTCTGGTGGATGAAGAAAAGTGGACGATTCGGTACATCGTGGTCGATACCCGAAACTGGCTGCCGGGGCGAAAGGTTCTCATATCGCCCCTATGGGCCGATATTATCGACTACCGACGAGCCGAAATGCACCTGCGGATGAACCGCAACGCCGTGGAGAACAGTCCGCTATACGATCCGGACAAAATGCTTGAGCGGGGTGATGAAGAAGCGTTGTACGCACACTATGCCGAATCGCCCTATTGGAAACACACCCCGTTCCGATAGCGCGCCAGCAGCGGTTCCGATTATTCCCAATCGGCCGAAAGGAGGCCCCCATGGCAACTGCCGAACGGATGCCACTGGTGATATCGATTTTCGTTCTCTGCGTCGGGCTGTTCTCTGCAGCCGCCGGCCTGGCAAATCTGCCGTTCATCGACCCATCGCCGCCGGGGGTCTATGCACTCATCGCCATTTCCATATTACTGACAGCCTCCGGAGCGCTATTCATGGTGAAAGCCCTCAGGGGCGACCTGGAGCCCGACGGGGTGACGTTGTCTGAAATGCGGATGGAGGCAGTGGAGACGATAACGGACAAGGCGCTCTTGGCCAGGATCGCCGAGAAAGACAAGCACCCCGATGTCAGAGATAAGGCGAAACAGCGGTTAGAGGTACTTCATTCTTGATCGGAAATGATTTCCAGGAGGTCGACACACGGGACTGGCGCTTTGCGGACGGCATGATGACACCAGAATTGAAAGCCGAAGGACTGCCTGTGGAATCGACGTTTCTCGTCGGGTCGTCCGGCCTTCGACGAAGGGGGGCCGTGACCGTTGGCAAGACCATTACTTCTCACGGAACTTCTGATGAATTTAAAATACACAATTTCCTTTATGGCAAACCGATAGGCGGGACAGATAAGCTAGCCCCGGTCGGATTAATCGGGAAAGGAGGTGAATTCGATGAAATTCAGCGATCTTTTTCTTCCCAAGATTGTCAGATCAGACCCGAACGTTCGTAAAAAAGCTGTCATGAAAGAGAACCGCCAGGAGGTGTTGAAGAAGGTGATCGAAAACGACTCGCACCCCGATGTCCGAAAGGCAGCCCAATACCGGTTGAAGAAACTGGCGGTGGATTCCTGATTTGGGATCCCTGATAGATTGTGGAAGATCTGTTCGGTGGCGGCGATTATATGCCGGTCGTCGCTCAGGTCTGAGACAGCGGGTCTGTTGTGGGGGCGACCGGTGCGATCACCCGGAGACGGTCAGCGGAGCGGTTCCCGATGTCGCAGCAGTCGGCTTGCGGAGGTTTCAAGCGCATTGGCTTCAAACAATACGATTTCCTCTACCCGGGTTCGGATGCCGATGCTGTCGCCGATCCGGTGGTCGTGATGGCTTGGCACTATGGAAAGCACCCGCTCCCCCGACGAGAGCTTGAGCATGTAGAGAATGCTGGGACCACGGAAGTGTTTTTGAAGGATCTCGGCCTGGTGAGGGCTGTCGTCGTCGTGGGCCACATCTTCCGGTCGGATCAGGACTTTTGCCGGGCAGCCGTTGGAGCATGGATAGGTAAACCGTCCCTCGAGAAGCCCCAGCCCCGTCCGCACCCGCCCGTCGGAAACGACCTGTCCGTCGATGAGGACGCCTTCACCGACGAAACTAGCAACCGCGGGGCTTTGGGGACGGTGGTAGAGCTGGTAGGCCGTATCCCACTGCAGAATGCCGCCGGCGTCCATGATGCCGATGTGGTCGGCCATGGCAAAGGCCTCATGCTGGTTGTGGGTCACGAGAACGGCGGTCGTACCCCGGCGCCGGAGTACGTCCCGCACGTCGATGGAAAGCCGCTCACGAAGGGTGACATCCAGGTTGGAGAAGGGCTCATCCATCAGCAACAGTCTGGGATTCGGGGCCAGCGCCCTGGCCAGGGCGGTTCGCTGCTGCTGGCCGCCGGACAGTTCGTGGGGGAATTGGTCAGCGATTCCTTCCAGACCCACCATCTCCAGCAACTCGTCGACCCGGGGCCGGGTGGCGTTTTTGTTCCGCAGTCCGAAGGCCACATTCTGCCGCACCGTCAGGTGGGGGAACAAGGCGTAATCCTGAAAGACCATGCCGATCCGTCGCCGCTCGGGGGGGACGTGGGTGCCGGGGGATGAGACGATGTCGGACCCGATCCGGATTCGCCCCCCCTGGATCGGTTCGAAGCCGGCAACGGCTCTGAGGGCGGTGGTCTTGCCGCAGCCGCTGGGTCCGAGGAGACAACCGATGGCGCCTTCTTCGAGCCCAAAGGAAAGGCCATTCAACACCACCGACTTTCCGTAAGTTTTTCGAACGTTTTCCACCTTCAACACGGTCGTTCTCATCGCATCCGCCTTTCCGCAGCCCCAACCATGAAAGCCGCTGGAAAAAGACCGCACAGCACCAGAAGGACAGAGGGGACGGCGGCTCGTTCCCACTCCCCCTCGGAGGTCAGCTCGAAAACCTTGACGGCCAAAGTGTCCCAGCCGAAGGGCCGCGTCATCAGGGTGATCGGCATCTCTTTCATGATATCCACGAACCCCAGAAGAGCGGCCGTGAAAAGGCCGTTTTTCAGGATGGGGACATGAACCTTGAATAGCATGCGGACCCCTTTGACGCCGGCGCTCTGGGCGGCGTCGTCGATAGAGGGAGTGATTCGGAGCATGGCGCTGCTAGCGGGGTGGTAGCCCACCGCCAAAAACCGCACGCAATAGGCGAGAAGGAGCATCGTCAGACTTCCCTGGAGAACGGTTCCCGCCCCGATCCCGCCGGCCAATACCCTGTCAACGGCAGAAAACCCGATAAAAAACCCCACCGCCAAAACGGTTCCCGGCAGCGCATAGCCGAGGGTGGCAATTCGGAGGGTGACTGTGGTCATCGGATCGTTGTGCCGCCGTGCGGTATAGGCAAGCACCAGGGCGGCGAGCACAATGACAGCGGCGCCACCCGCCGCCAGCAACAAGCTGTTGATAATCTCCTTGAGATAGAAGGCCTTCGTATCGTCCCGGATGGCCTGGAGGCTCCATACCGTCAATCGGGCCAAGGGCATAACGAATGCGGCAAGGAACACCAGGGCGCACAAGAGCGATACCGACCATCCCCTCCAGCCGGGAAGGGGGATGCGATGACTCTCCGACGTGAGTCTGCCAGCCTGGTCAAACCGCATGCGGCGCCGCATGTTTTGCTCGACGATCATGACGGACAAGGCCAATGCGACGAGAATCGAGGAAAGCTGCGCGGCGGCATCCAGGGAAAACAGCCCGAACCAAGCCTTGTAGATGGCCGTCGTGAAGGTGTCGTAGTTGAAGACCGATACGGCCCCGAAGTCGGCCAGGGTTTCCATGAGAACCAGCATGAGACCGCCGGCAATCCAGGGGCGGGCCATGGGCAGAGCGACTCGGAAGAAGGCACCGGCGGGCCCGCAGCCAAGGGACCGAGCGGCTTCCATGGCTCTTCGTCCCTGGGTCATAAATGCGCTTCGGGCAAGCAGGTAGACATAGGGGTAAAGTCCCAGGGAGAGAACGAGAATGATCCCCGGCGCGGACCTGACGTCCACGGGTCCGAAGCGCCCCGGCAGCCAGGATCTGAGAGCCGTCTGAACGGGGCCGCCGAAGTCGAACACCCCCAGAAAGACAAAGGCCAGCACGTAAGCCGGTATCGCCATGGGCAGCACGAGGGCCCAGGACAGCCAGGGCCGGCCCGGGAAGTCGAAGAGGGCGGTGAGCCAGGAAAGGCCGACCCCGAGAAGAGCGGAAAGGGTAAGGACGCCCGCTGCCAGAACGGCGGTATTGAGAACGAGGTCCGGCAGCAGGGTGTCCGACAGATGTCTCCAGACGTCGGGTTCCGGTCTGAACACCGACAGGGACAGGACCACCAGCGGAAGCGCCACGGCGGATGCCACGAGAGCGGAGGCGATCCTCCAGCCATCGATTCTTTTGATGGGAAGGGGGATGCGGCCTCCCCATCCCTCGGTGCATGCCATGTGCCTGCAGCCTGGGTTCATTTGTAGCCGGCCCGGTCCATGAGGCGGATGGCATCGGCCTGGTACTCCCCGGCACTGGCCACGTTTCTTCTGCTGGCAGTGAACGTCCCCCAGTCTTGAACCATTGGATGAACCTGGGTTTTTGGGTTGACAGGGTATTCCATGTTGACGTCGGCAAACAGGTTCTGCGCCGCTTCACCGGAAACCCACTCAAGAAAGGCGACGGCTGCCTCAGGATGCTTCGCATGGGTCGTTACGCCCCCTCCCGAGACATTGACGTGAACCCCGGTGGTGTCCTGATTCGGCCAAAAAAGTCTGAGGGGCAGTTCGGGGCGCTTCTTGAGCAGTCGCCCGTAGTAGTAGGTGTTAACGATTCCCACATCCCCAACCCCCGAATCGATGGCTTCCAGCACCTTCGTATCGCTCGACAGGGGGGGAACGGCCAAGTTGGTCACCCATCCGGCGACGACCGCCGCCGCCGCATCGGGACCCATGTCCTGGATCATCATGGCCACCAGGGATTGGTTATAGACTTTCTGTGATGTCCTTAAGACGAGTCGCCCCTTCCACCGGCCCTCCGCAAGGTCCTCATAGGTGCTGAGTTCCTCCGGACGCACCCGATCGGCGTGGTACACGATGGTCCGGGCCCGAACCGACAGACCAAACCACCGGTTTCCGGGGTCGCGAAGATGGGGCGGTATGTTGGCTTCAAGCACCTCG
Organism: Desulfobacterales bacterium; assembly: GCA_050122915.1. GTDB lineage: Bacteria > Desulfobacterota > Desulfobacteria > Desulfobacterales > UBA5852 > CALNZV01. The sequence continues at coordinate 6,599 of JASFIA010000096.1, forward strand.
GAATCGACCGGTTGGAGCACGCCGGCATCTGCCGCGTACCAGAGATTGCCGGCATCCACAGTGACCAAGAGGTCCGCCGGCGTCCGCGCCCCCTCTGCAAGTATGCGCTGCACCAAGGCCGCTTCCTTGCCGGTCATAAAATCGATCTTTTTGCCTGTCTTGGCGGAATAGGCCTCGAAAATGGGTGCGATCAGGTGTTCGTTGCGGGCTGAATAGACCACCAGATCCGCAGCGAACAAGGCAGGTTGAAGGGTCAGAAAAGCCGTGAGTACCAGTGGGAACCATCGAACAATCGTTTTCATAGGCATAAGGGTTTTCGTCGACCGGCGGAAAAGACAGGTGACCGGTCAATCACGCCTCCTTTGAAGTCAGTTTAAGTTGCTTCCAGGCCCGAAGCGGGAATTTAGGTATACGAATCAAATATGGAAGTCAATATAAAATTTGGCTTGCCAAACTTTTTGAGAGGGTGGACTGCGCTCGTCAGTCAGCCAGGATTCCCCAGGCAGCGGTCCCGGGCGCCGGCCTTCATTCATCTACTGGAGAAGAGAGCGGTCATTTTGGCCAAGTGGTCGGTTCGCTGTGCCATGCCTCTGCCTGTCCCACGTCGGATGCCCCTGAAACGGCGATTATCCGAAGGGTGCCCGGGACCGGACCAAAGCCCCGTTGACATGCCCCGGATCCAGGCATTGTTTGACATCCGGCTCCAAAATCGGTTACTTATCGATGTCGTCGACTGAACGTTTCCTTCGATACCTGCCGTGCCATTGGATCCCTCTCGTCTTGTTCCTCCGGACCTTCCGAACCCACGACGATCGTCTCACTCTTATGAACTGTCGGCGCCGTTTCTCTTGA
>JASFIA010000097.1:0-7366 GCA_050122915.1 Desulfobacterales bacterium
CGAGCTGATCAACGTTCTCTCGGGCATCCGCAAAAACGGCCAGCCGGTGGCAATCTCGGGGCTTTCGGAGAATTTTACGGTCATTTCCGAGATGGTCGGCCTGACCCGCTTCACCGTTCTCTGCGAAAGCGAGGAGGAAGCCATGGCGGCCCTGGCTTCGAGCGCCGAAAGCGGGTGACCGCCGGCTCCCCGACGGGGGCAAGGGCCGTCCGGCGCCATCTGGGCGGAACACCCCCGGTTGTCAATCCCTCATTGTAACCGATAGCGGATCCGGCGGTCTATAGCAGGCAGCCGACTGTTGAAAGCGATGACGGGCCCTCTGACGGTCCGACAAAGAAAGGAAGGTTTCCCATGGCCGACCATCTACAGGAGTTTACCGACGACAATTTCGATACCCAGGTGATTGGCGCGGGACAGCCCGTTCTGGTCGATTTTTGGGCGCCCTGGTGCGGCCCCTGCAAGGCCATCGGACCCGTCGTGGAGGCACTGGCGGCAGACTTCGAAGGCAGGGTCAAGGTCGGCAAATGCAACGCCGACGACAACCCGAAGACCCCGGCCCGTTTCGGCGTCCGGAGCGTGCCTACGGTCATGGTGTTCATGGACGGGAAGGTGTTCGACCAAATGACCGGGATGGTCAACCGGAAAAAAATCGAAGACGCCCTGAACCGCGCCATCGAGGGGGGAGATGCCGCCTCGCCGTTCGTGGTGTCCGGCTGATCGGAACCGACCCTATGGGCCGCTGCATACACCACCCGGAGCGGGATACGAGCTACCAGTGCATGAAGTACCGGATCCATCTCTGTGACGACTGCCTCCGGTGCAGAGACCCGGAACTCTATTGCAAACACCGGTCCCAGTGCATCATCTGGTTTGTCCACAAACAGGCCGGCTGACGGAAGGCAATGGGAACCGTGTCGCGCCGTGAGCTCTCCGGCGGGTGGACCAGGCCGTCTTCCGGCGGTCCTAAACGGGCCGTCCGGGCTGACGGGATCCCTACCCCTCCGTTATCCCCTCTTTCCGATCCAGGAGGCCGCCCGTTTGGCGAGCCGCCTATAGTGGGAACCTTCCCAGAAGACCTGCCCGCATCGCGCGCACTCAAAAAACCGCCTATAGAAGCGGGCCGTTCGAGGCTCAAGTCGGGGGGCCACGGTGTCCCTGTCCGCCTCCCTCAGCTCGCCGCCGCATGCCAGACAGCGCGTGAACGGCCGGCACTGTGATCGAAGACCGAAGCGGTCCAGCACCTCCCGCACCTGCCATTCGGGGTCCGTAGACCTCACCCAGGTCCCCCATTGAGCGCCCTGCCGCTTCAGCAGTTGGATGTCCCGGGTCAAGATGATCCGACCCTCCGTGAACGCCCGTCGAACGATTTCAGCATCGTCCAGATCGACGTCGTAGAGGCAGTCGAACCCCAGAAGCCTCATGGCCTTGGCCAGCTTTCCCAGATGACCGTCGATGACAAACCGCATGGTGCCAGGCAGGTCGGGGGAGAGTTTCACCAGGGGGGATATATCGATGCGTTGGAACACCGGGTAGACCGATACCCGGTCCCCATGGACAAGGGGTCGCCCAAAGCCGACCGATTCGCCGTTGACCAGCACGAGGTCCACCTCGGTATGGGGCACGCCGGCCCCCTCGATGGCGCTCTTCACGCTCTTACGGCCGGAGAAGCGGACATTGAAGGCGATTCCCCGCCGGCGGCGGGGCAAAAAATCGTTGAGTGTCGCATAAAAACGAAATCGGCAAAGACAGGGGTGCCGGAGGGACATGGCAAGACCCCCCTCAGGATGGCGTCGGTCCGCAGCGGCAGGCCTGATATAAGTCGCCGGCCTGATAGGAACTGCGGACAAGAGGGCCGCTGGCCACGTCGGAGAAACCCATGGATCGGGCGATGCCGCCCCAGCGCTCGAATGCTTCGGGAGTCACGTATCGGATCACCGGGAGGTGGTCGGGTGAGGGCTGCAGGTACTGCCCCAGAGTGAGGATACGGCACCCGGCGTCCAGGAGGTCGGCGAGGGTTTCTTTGATCTCTTCCTCCTGCTCCCCAAGACCGAGCATCAGTCCCGATTTGGTCAATGGCGGTTTGTCGGCCGCGGCCGCCGCCCTCAGCAGAGCGAGAGAGCGCCGGTAATCGGCTCCGGGCCGCACTGTCGGATAGAGTCGAGGCACGGTTTCGAGGTTGTGATTGAGCACGTCCGGACCGGCATCGATGACGGCGGAGGCGGCACGCGCAGACCCGTTGAAATCCGGTACCAGGACCTCTATACCCGCCGACGGCAATGCCTCTCTCAGGGCATGGATGGTCTCGACGAATACGGATGCGCCTCCATCCGGCAGATCGTCACGGGTGACCGATGTGACCACCACATAGGCCAGACCCATCTCCCGGGCCGCCCGGGCGACGCGATTCGGCTCCTCCGGATCCGGCGGCCCCACGGGGCCGTGGGCCACGGCGCAGAACCGACAGGCGCGGGTGCAGCGGGAACCCAGGATGAGAAAAGTGGCGGTTCGGCGGGAAAAGCACTCCCACTGGTTGGGGCAGCGGGCCTCCTGGCACACCGTGTGGAGACGGTTTGTGTCCACGAGGCGCCGCGTATCCCCGAATACGGGTCCCGACGGCAGCCGCCGCTTCAGCCAATCGGGTTTTCGGATGGGAGTGGCGGCGGTTTTTTCACGACCCATGTTCAATTTCCTTCTCGCCATCGGCAGTTGGGAAGCCACCACCGATAAGGGCATCCAGGGCGGGGCGGTCCAGGCGCACCCAGTCGACACCGAAGGCGCCGGCGAATGCGCGTTTCAGGCTCGCATTGACGGCATCCATCTCGGGGGAGAGGCCGAGTTCGCGGTCCAAGGAGGTCATGGCCACGTGCTTCAGCCCGCAGGGATGAATCCAGGAAAACGGGGTCAGGTCGATGGTCACGTTCAGAGCGAACCCGTGGAAGGCGATCCCGTGGCGAAGGCACAGCCCGATACTTCCCAGTTTGGCGCCATCCACCCAGACGCCCGGGTTCATGGGATTTCGATCCGCAACGACCCCGTGGGCCCCGGCCGTTTCGATGAGCACGGCCTCGAGACGGTCAACGTAATCGGTTACCGAAAGCCGCCGGGCTTCCATGTCCACGATCGGGTAGCCCACCAGCTGTCCCGGTCCATGATAGGTGATGTTGCCGCCCCGCTCCGCCTGCACCAACCCCACCCCCGCCTTATCGAGAAAGGCGTCGGAAACAGTGAGGTTTTCCCGACCGCCGTTTCGTCCGAGGGTAAAGACGGGAGGATGCTCCAGGAGAAGCAGGAGGTCTTTGTCCAGTTCGCCCGTCTGACGGGCCGCTGCGCAGCGGATCTGCAGCCGTTGAGCGTCGGCGTAATCCATCGCCCCCAACTCAGACAGGTAAAACAATCCGCTTCGGCCATCGTCTCTCATCGGCTAGTCGGTTCCGTTCCAGTCAATCGCCGGAACCCTCCCTTGGTGAATAGGAGCGCTGCAGGGCCTATCGGCTCGGTCAGGAATCCAAAAGCGCCGCCATCCGGTCGGCCACCGCTTCGTATGCCCGCGTGACCGGAGCGTCGGGGTAGGTTTCCTGAAATGAGACGCCGGCGTCACCGCAGGCCACCACCTTGGGGTCGAAGGGAATACTCCCGAGAAAGGCGATGCCGAAATCGCCGGCCGTCTTCTCACCACCCCCCGATCCGAATAGATCCGCGGGTTCACCGCAGTGAGGGCAGATATATCCGCTCATGTTCTCAACGAGACCGAAGATGTCCATCTTCACCACCCGACAGAAGCTGATGGATTTTCTGACGTCGGCCAGGGACACCTCCTGGGGCGTGGTCACAACAATCGCTTTGGCATCCGAGATGGTCTGGGCGACCGTCAAGGGCTCATCGCCGGTTCCTGGAGGGGAATCGATCAGAAGAAAGTCCAGATGGCCCCAATCCACGTCGGCGATGAACTGCCGAATAGCGGAGTACTTGATGGGACCTCTCCAGATGATGGCGTCGTCCTTGTTGGCCGACAGGGATTCGATGGACACGGCTTTTAGGTTATCCGAGTAGCTCAGGGGTTCGAGCTTCTGGTTCTTGGAAATTCCCAGCATGCCCATCTTCCCGAGCACCCGGGGGATATCCGGCCCGTGAAGATCCACATCCATCAGGCCCACCTTGTATCCCTTTCTGGCCAGGGCCAGGGCCAGGTTGACGGAGGTGCTGGTCTTTCCGACCCCGCCCTTTCCGCTCATGATGACAAACTTGTGGCGAATATTGCCAAGGGACTGCCGAACCGCTGTGTCTTTTTCGTCCTTGGCTCCGGATCGACGATTGGATTCGTCCGGAGACCCCATGATCTGTACCATTCGTTCCGCTCCTGTCTGTCGAGATTGGGATCTTACCCGCTGCGCTCCGCAGTCGTGCAACCGGCGTCGACCGGCATGGAAAGCGGGTGTTGGCTGCCGAACGTAAAAAGGCGGCATTTGCGCATGGAATCGCGTTGATGCCGCCGGTGGGCCGCAAAGCCGAGGGTCTAAGTAGGCCGCCACCCACAATCGCAGGCTGCAGACCGTTGGAGAGGCCCGAAGTCCTCAGGCCGTTGATCGATTGTTTTTCATCGACACCCGATGAAAATCCGTCCGGCTGCATTTGGGACATTTCAACGGCCGGCCGGTGCCGAGGGGCTCACTCCAGCGGCTTCCGCAGCTATCGCATTCGAATATTCGCTCTCTGGACATCAGCTTGAAATTGCCCCCCTCGATGTTGATGGCTTTTCCGTTGACCAGGGCATCGGCCACGGCGCGCCTTGCCTTTTGAAGGATTCTGCCGAAAGTGGCTCTGGATACCCCCATCTGACGGCCGCCTTCCTCATGGGAAAAATCGAGAAGATCCGACAACCGAAGCGCTTCACATTCGTCAATGGTCAGTCGGATTTCATCGAGATCCACCATGGGAATTCCCCTGGGCTTGAAATAACTAACGTCCGGATTGAATCCGACGATTCGTTCTTTTTGTGGTCGCATAGGGCCTCCATTTTGGGCTTTTTCTCAAAAACGAATATACGTCTTGCCAGCCCGATGTCAATGTTGACCGGCGGCACCAACCGAATGTCCTGCGGCTAGTGAATGATACCGGTCACCCTATCAGTATAGGTCTGCTTTTCAGGGCTGTCATGGCGGTCGGATGAATTTCCGGCATACCGGCTTCGGACCCGCCGGCAGCGGTTCACCGATGGTTGATTTCCAGGATTTGTTCGTTGAGGGTCCAAAAGTCGTATATGTAGCCGACCCCCAGGAGCCCCCCTGTCAGCAGATAGAGGATCCCGGTGACGTATTTGCCCATGTAAAAACGGTGGATACCCAGGAGGCCAAGAAAGGTCAGGAGAATCCAAGCCCCGTTGTAGCTGATCTCACCCTTGCTGTATCGTCGTTCGGCAGTCCTCTCCAGAGACGGCATCAGAAAGAGGTCGACGATCCACCCGATCAGCAGAAGCCCAAGGGTAAAGAAATAAATGGTCCCACTCACGGGTTTTCCGTAATAGAACCGGTGAGATCCGGTAAACCCGAACAACCAGAGCAAATATCCCATGACAAGGCTGTGGGTATTGTTGTCGTCGGTCATCAACATATCTCCTTTTCGGCCGGAATCTACCATCGGCCCGGGCCTCTCATCGGGCGATGGCTTCCAGGATCTCCCATCGCCGATAGGCGTCGGTCAACTGGTGTTCGATTTCATCCAGGCGTTTCTTCAGCGTCGACACGCGGTCTCCGCCCCGTCGATACACGTCCGGATCCGCCATCGCATCGAACAAGGCTTTCTGCTCAGCCTCTAGCGCTTCGATCTTTCCTGGAAGGGTCTCGAGTTCGCGGTTTTCGTTGAAGGTAAGCTTCCGTTCCCGGTGGCGTACCTGGCGCGCGGGGAGGGCACTCCCGGGGCATGGTGCTGCAAGCCCTTGAGGCGCCGTTCTCTGCTGCCTCAGCCAGTCATCGTAGCCCCCGATGGTCTCCCGGATACGCCCATTCCCCTCGAAGGCCAGGATACTGGTCACCACATGGTTAAGAAAGGCCCGATCATGGCTCACCACCAGGAGGGTTCCGGCGTAGTCCATTAGCATCTCTTCCAGGAGTTCGATGGTCTCGATATCCAGATCGTTGGTGGGCTCGTCGAGGATCAGCAGATTGGAGGGCCGAGTGAAGAGCCTCGCCAGGAGCAGGCGATTTCGCTCCCCGCCGGAAAGGGTCCTGACAGGTGATCTTGCCCGGTCGGGAGAAAAAAGAAAATCGCGAAGGTATCCCATGACATGGCGCGGCTTGCCATTGATCCGGACGGTATCGTTCCCGTCGGCCAGGCTGTCGACGACAGAGGCATCAGGGTCGAGTTGCTCCCTCAGTTGATCGAAGTAGGCAATTTCAAGGCGGCTGCCCCGCCGAATCTGCCCTTTTCCCGGGGTCAGGTTCCCCAGTAGAAGCTTGATAAGGGTCGACTTTCCGGCACCGCTTTCGCCAATGATACCCACCCGGTCCCCCCGCATGATCAGGGTTGAGAACCGGTCTATCACCGGCATCTGCTGCCACCGGTAGCTGACCTCATCGACTTCGATGACCAGTTTACCGCTGCGTTCGGCCTCCTGGGCGACCAGTCGAAGGCTGCCTGGGTTCACCCGGCGGGTCTCTCGAACCCGCCGCATGGCCAAGAGGGCTTTCAACCGGCCTTGATTTCGCCGGCGGCGAGCCTTTACCCCCTGCCGGATCCATTCCTCTTCCCTGGCCAGTCTCTGATCGAACCGATCCTCGGCGCGTTCGTCGGCATCCAGCATGGCGTCCCGACGTTTTAGGAATGTGGCGAAATCACAAGAATAGCCAGTCAGGCGGCCACGGTCCAGATACAGGATTCGTGTAGCCAGCCGCTCCATAAACGCCCGGTCGTGAGTGACCAGGACCATGGTGACCGCAAACCGGCTCAAGTCCGCTTCCAGCCAGTTGATTGCGGTGATGTCCAGGTGGTTGGTGGGCTCGTCCAAAAGGAGTAGATCCGGCTCAGTGACGAGGGCCCTTGCCAGCAGCACCCGGCGTTTTTGGCCGGCAGACAGCTCGGCGAAACGCTCCTCAAGCGCCAGTCCCATCCGGGAAGCCATCGCCTCTGAGCGATGGAGAGTCTGCCATCCGTCGTCTGCATCGATGCGATGATGAAGTCTCTCGATTTCCCCGGGGCGAGCCGTGTCCCCTCCCCCATGGCTCAGCCGTCGGAATCGGTCCACAACCCGGCCAATGTCGCCAAATCCCCCTAAGATCACGCTGAACACCGTCCGGGAGGATGGCATGTCGGGGATCCCCTGGCTGAGCATGGCGGTTCGGAGTCCTGAGCGGCGGTCGATCTCGCCCTCGTC
>JASFIA010000098.1:0-7335 GCA_050122915.1 Desulfobacterales bacterium
TTGGGGGCCTGCGTCATGTACGCTACCGACAAGTCGAGGGAGAATCTCGATCTCACCATCGGTGCCCTCATCGACCACCTCGACCGGATCCGCCGGTGAGGGCGTCCGGGAGGGGATCATCAGTCTCAAGAAGAAGGAGGTCCGAGCAATGGGTTCAAACACGTTCAAGGCAATGGTGGTCACCGAAACCGGGGACAAGCGCTACGAGAGGGTCATCACAGAACGTCGGATCGACGACCTTCCCAGTGGCGAGGTCCTGGTCAAGGTGCTTTACTCCTCACTCAACTACAAGGATGCCCTGTCCGCTTCCGGTAACAAGGGGGTCACACGCAAGTATCCCCACACACCGGGGATCGACGCCGCCGGTGTCGTGGAACGAAGCGACACCGGTGAGTTCGGCCCGGGTGAAGAGGTCATCGTGACCAGCTACGATCTTGGCATGAACACGCCGGGGGGATTCGGGGAGTATATCCGGGTGCCCGCCGACTGGGTGGTGCCCAGGCCCGAAGGGCTGAGCCTGCGGGAGAGCATGGTTTACGGGACGGCCGGATTTACGGCGGCCTTGTCTGTGCTCAGGCTGGTCGAACTGGTGCCCAAGGATCGCGGCGAGGTCATCGTATCGGGAGCAACGGGTGGGGTCGGCAGCATTGCCGTTTCCATTCTTTCCCAGATCGGCTACACGGTTGCGGCCGTCAACGGCGTTGTGGACGAGACGGACTATCTCAAGGCATTGGGGGCAAAAACAGTGGTGGGCATCGATGAGGCGACCGATACCAGTGGACGGCCCCTCTTAAAAGCCATATGGTCCGGGGGAATCGACACGGTCGGCGGGGATGTTCTGGCCACCACCCTCAAGTCGGTCGATGCTGCCGGCGCCGTCACTTGCTGCGGGAACGTGGCTTCACATGAGCTCCCGATCAATGTATATCCATTTATTTTGCGGGGAGTGACCCTGATCGGCATCGATTCCCAGAACTGTCCCATGCCCTACCGGAAGAAGACGTGGGAAAAACTGGCCGGGGAGTGGAAACTCCCGATGCTGGAGCAGGTGGTATCCGAAACCGATCTGCAGGGTCTTAGTGAGCGGATCGATAGGATGCTGGAGGGGCGGCACCGGGGCCGGACCATCGTCAAGATTGCCGAATAAGCCGACGTCGTCGGTCGGGCTTCCGGTCGGACCCCTCGCCCCAGGGATGGGTCGATGTATTCGTCCTGCGGGCCCGATGACGAGAACGCCTGACGCCTGCAGGTCGATTGCCGGCATCTTTGCGGCGATAGAGACGAGCGCGTCTGCTCGACCCGATCAGCCGACGGTCGTCGTTGCCTTGCCTGCCGATGCCCCCAATGGGAGAATGATGCAGAGAGGAATTCCATCCGGGGGTATACCATTTCCGGAAGAGAGGTAGCCATGACACCGAACATCAAAATTTATCATATCGGTGAACTGATTCGGAAAACCGAGTCCGGAGAGATCGACTTCCAGCGGTCGATCCAGATCGTCCGCGAACTGGCGATGGCGGCCGCATTTCACGAGGATAGCAACATTCTGGTCGATCTCAGAAATACCCGACTGGCATACGACAACATGAGCGATACAATGAATGTCGCCCTGGAAATCGCCGCCTATAAAAATCTATTCAAAAACAAAATTGCCACGGTGATTCCGAACGAGCCTGAGCGGATCGCCCATGCCGAGAAATTCGAGGCGGCCCTGATCATCAGAGATTTCAACTACCGTTTTTTCACCGATTTCGAAGATGCCATCGAATGGCTTTCCGATGTGAAACACGGTATTTTCTGACCGCCGCGCAAAACCGATTGGGTAAAAGGCCTTTTCCTCGGGTGTCAGGCCGGGAATCCGTGTGGCTGGTCCGTCGCCTTTTCCCTGCGTGTCGGTGGATCACACAGGCGGCATGCAGGGCACCGGAAAAGCGTTGAGGCATCTGGTGGAAACAATGACGGCGGAGGGATATCTCCTCGGCAATCAGCGGGTGCGGCCTTCCAACCCTTCGATGAAGGCCAGGACATTGCTACCCAGAACCCGGTGGTTGTACCCTCCCTCGAGAACACCGAAGCAACCGGCACCGTGAGAGGCCGCGGACGTCCTGACCATTGCGCCCACCCGCCGGTAGTCCTCCGTGGTGAGAAGCCCCCCCCAATCTTGGACATGGTAGTCGAATCCGGCGGAAACCCCAATCACATCTCCCTGGAATTCGTGAAGAGCGTCTTGAACAGAGGTCAGATATCCCTTTCTGTCGGCGGCCGCCGGGTTGAAGATCTCAACCCAGTCTTCAGAGCCGAGGATGTTGACGGTGCCGTCCCCGTAGTGAAGATCGATGTCGAGAACGAACGCTTGTTCGATTTTTCCCCTCTGCTTGAGAGCCATCAGAGCCACGGCCATGTTGTTGAAATAGCAAAAGCCCCAGGCGTCCTGGATCGATGCGTGGTGACCCGGAGGGCGGATCAGGGCGAAGGAGGGGGATGTCAAACCGGCGTCAGCCGCCTCGATGGCGCCGCCGGCCGCGAGGGCCGCGATCTCGCAGAGCCCCATCCGGCGAACCTCAGCGATATGATCCCGGTCGCGGACCGCTGAGAGCTCTGCTTCGGTAGCGGGTCTGGGCTCCACCAAAGTGACCTGGCCTTCAATGGCCTCTACGATCGCCTCCATTCGCCCGCCAGCGGCAGCGGGGTCGCTGGTGTACAATTCGTAAAAAGCATGATGAAAGAAAACCTTCATCGTCTCCCCAGCGCCAACCGGATCTCACGGGCCAATTCATCGGGAATCCGGCTCCGGTTGGTGCGCCGAACCTCCCTTAGGATGATGTCGGGCCGGCGTTTGACGGCATCGATCAAGCCGCCCCCGTAGCGCGCAACCGTTGCCAGCACCGGTATCGGTCGATCCAAAAATGATCCCACCAGTCGCCTGAACAGTTTGGAGAGGCACTCCATTTTCCCGATTTCATCTATCAGGATCAGGTCGGTCTCAGGGGATTGGAAGGGAATCGTTTCGATAAAACCCTCGAAGCCCCTCAGATCGACGCCGTAACGGCCCACCCGCGGTCTGGATGGCAGGGTGACGCTGGCCAGCAGCTGACGCCTGCCGGCAGTGTCGACGACCTCGAATCCCGTTCGGCTGTCCTCGCGGCGGATTTCGCGGGTGACAAACCCCGTGGCCTTGAATCCGGGCAAACGGGCAATGACCGATTCCACCGCTGTGGTTTTTCCAATGCCGGGCAGCCCGGTCAGCAGCCAGTTGACGCTCAAGGCGGCCTCCTTGATCCAGCGGTCTGCAGTGCGCCTGACGATCAGCATAGCACAGGGGAAGGCGGCCTTCGAGCCCCTTCGTAAATTCACTTTGAATCATCGGGCAGTCGGGGTAGACTGAGTCGCGGGACCACGGAGTTCCAATATCCTTGATCACAGACCCGCTGGGAGGAGCCGATGGAAAGGAGAACCGCCGACAATCTGTCCAGTGCCTTCGCCGCCGCATCCCTTGCCGAAGCCCGCTTTCGGGTGTATGCCCTCAGGGCGCAGTCGGATGGGCATGACCGGCTGGCGATGCTTTTCGAGGCCGCCGCCGAAACGGCCGCCGTTCACGCCCGCCGTTTCATGCGCCTGTTGCGGGGAAGAATCGGCACGACCGATGAAAACCTCGATGTCTTGCTAAACCGGGAAATGCCCGCCCTGTCCGAGAGTTACCGGCAATTCCTGGCGGATGCGGAAGACACCGGCGTGAAAGTGGCGATGGAAGTATTCGACCATGCCGGGAAGGTCGTCACTCAGGTCGTCAATCGCATCCGTACCCTGGTCGAGGCCGACCCCGGTGGGGCCCCGGACGGTCCCTATCAGGTGTGTCAGGTTTGCGGATACACCGCCCAAGGGGAGATTCCCGAACGCTGCCCGGTATGCAACGGGGTGGCATCCAAGTTCAAAACGCTTTGCGTCTGATTGGGTTTTCCTCAGGCCCCGACCGACGCCTGATCGGGTCGACGCCCGACGGTCAGGTAGGCCGCCAGCAGGGGCGACATCACCGCCGAATCGATGGTTTCGGGCCTGATGAAATCCGCCCAGGCCACCTCAACCCGGTCGATTCTTACAGACGGGCGGACCGGCAAACGGATGTCGAAGAAGAAGCCGGTATCCTCCTTGAATTCATGGGCACGCGTGAATCCGCCGGCAAAGGACAGGCGGCCGGGTGCCATGGAAATACCGACCTCTTCCCACAACTCCCTGACGGCGGCGGCCAGAGGCGGTTCACCCGCGCGAATACCCCCTGACGGGACGGTGATTTCCCGCCGGTAGGTGTTCTGAAGGCAAAGCAGGGTGTCGCCGACCCAGACCGCCACATACGCGCCATGGGTTTTCGGCCGTCGGAGAAACCAGTAGGCGGAAGCCAACCCATAGAGGGCTCGGAGCATCCCTGCGGCAATCGGACGGTAGCCGCCGGCCCGTTTGACGGACTGCCGCCCCCCTCCGGAGGAATTTCGACCATGGAGTGGAGTCATCTTGTGATCGTCAAGCCCGGTGCCCTGGGGGACACCTTGCTTCTGGCGCCGGTACTGAGGTCGGTGCGAATCTGTCGACCCGGCCTTCCCGTCACCGTCGTTGGGAATCGGCCTGCCGTTGATCTGCTCATGGACTTCGGCGTGGCCGATACGGTGTTTCCGTTTGAACAGCTGCGCCTCTTCATGCCGCCGCGGCCCGGAGAGCCGAACTTTGAAAATGCAGCGGTCATGGCCTTCATCCGCGGGGATGTCGACGGGGTGGATCCGTTTGCCTCGCGCGGGGCTCTGACGGTGGTTCGGCGGCCCTCCCGTCCCGGCGATGAGGGGCCCCACGTGGTGCCGTATCTCCATGAGTGTCTGAAGAGCCTTTTCCCCGATTTGCCTTCACCCACCCGGGAGCCTTTTTCAGTGACCCCACTGTCGTCTCCCCCGGTAGAACCGCCGTATCTGGTTCTCGCTCCGGGAGCCGGCGGCGTGGCCAAACAACTGCCCCTCGAGCGGTTTGTGGCCATGGGCGAAGAGGCTCTCCGCCGCGGACTTTCCCCGATGCTGATTGTCGGTGACGCCGAAGTGGAGCGAGGGCTTGCGGCGCGGCTGCCCAAGGACTATCCGTGCTGGATTTCGGCCCCACTGCCTAAACTGGCTGCGCTGCTGGCAGGATGCCGACGCTATGTCGGCAACGACAGCGGTCCCGGTCACCTGGCCGGTCTGGTCGGCGCGGAAACGACGATTTTTTTCGGCCCGACCCGCCCGGAAGTCTGGGTGCCCTGGGGTCCAAACGTCACCATCGAGCGCTTTTGACGCTTTCCTGAGGAGGTGTCGGGAAACCCATCGGAGGGGCTCGTCAACCGGTGCCGCGGGTGGCGGACGATGACCCTTCATCCGTCGGAACGACCACTTCCTCGAAAAGCCGTGCCGGTGCGCCGCAGATCGGGCAGCGATAGGGGGGGGCGTCCCCGTCATGAATGTAGCCGCATACGATGCAGCGCCATCGTCGGGTCATGGCAGCACGATCTCCGCGATGTCTTCCCATGAGCTTACTCTGCGGCCTTCATCGAGGGGCTCGAAGGAAATGGCGAAATTCGTTCGGCCTCGGAAGGGTTCAAGAAAGGCGGGGCTGCCCACGACCGCCCAGAAGTTGAGCCCCGCCCCACCCAGAGTGTTCGCCAGGGACTCCGGGGATTCATCGACGACCGGGGCCTCGGGAATGCCGTTTATCCGAAGCCAGCCCTTTGCGAGTGCAGGCCCTATTCCCACCGTCACAAAGATCAACCGGTGGTCGGCACCGATGGCCGACAGCGCTTCCCGGGTGGTGCCGCCAGCGGTTCCGGCGATCTGTCGGATACCCAGACCGCCCTCCACCTCCACCACTATCAGTTTGTCCGACGGGGACGCGGACAGGAGCACACCCCTGCCAGCGTCTTCGAGGGTTCGAGCCCCGATGATCAGATGACCGGGCTTTTGTGGGGTAGTTGTCCAGAAACCGACGCCGTCCCCGCCCGTCAGAATTTCTATTTCAGGGCTGCCGTCAATAGAGATCCATACGCGCTCTCCACCGGCCGGCAGAGGGCCGGAGCGGGTGTGAACTCTGAGACGAACCGATTGACCGACGGCGGCCACCCGGTCGTCGACCTGGACGCTGGCGGCGAGACCCGAACCGGCGTTGCACATGAGCACGCCCCAAAGGATCAGGAGGGTCACCAGAATATCCCCGGAACCACCCCGTCTTTTACGGTGTCCGGCTGTCATGGCGCCTGAAACCGCTTTCCGTCAGTAAGGATAGACCATGCCGGTCCACTCGACCGTTTTTGACCATAGGGCCTCCTGCACCCGCACGTCCTGGACGATCCGGGCCGGAGTCGCCGGTTTCCGGTTGACAAAGTAGCGTCCCGTGACGTCATCGACCTCCGGAGAGCACGCCAGGAAGACCGACGTTTTGTATCCCTCGGAAACAGGGCTGCCGCCGTGCCAGTGCTGCCGAAGGAGTTTGGTATTAATAACCCCGGGATGAAGGCAGTTGGCGGTGATGGAGGTTGCCTTGAGCCGCGCCGCCAGGGAAACGGTGAAGAGAATGTTGCAAAGCTTGGACTGGGAATAGGTTTCGAACCCGTCGTAGGTTTTGGCTCCGGTAAATCGCTCAAGATCAAGGCTCTGGGCGTGAACTACCGAACTGAGGGTGACGATTCGGCCGGCAGGGCTTTTCAAGAGACTATCGAGCAAGAGACCGGTCAGCAGAAAAGGCGCCAGGTGATTCACCTGAAGGGTGGTCTCGAACCCGTCTTCCGTAAGGCGTCGGTATTTTTGGAACACGCCGGCATTGTTGACGAGGACGTCGATCCGGGGATAGCGGTCCTTTAAAGCGTCGGCCATGGTATGGATGGCCCTAATCGACGCCAGATCCCCGACAATACTGTCCAAACGGTCTCTTCCGGTCGCGTCTGCGATGGTTGCCATCGACTCTTCGCATCGTTCTTGGCTTTTGCCGTGAACAATGATGTGATGGCCCAGCGCCGCCAGTTCAAGGGCCGTCCGCTTCCCAATCCCATCCGTCGATCCCGTGACCAGGATGATCCGGTGTTCCATGGCATCCCTCCCGTCAGCCATTATTATCATTTCAACAGATAAAGGCCAAGTCCATCCACGTCCACTCCTGCGGTCCCGCTTCCGGCGACGGGCCGGTTGACCGTTTCCGGTACCTGCTTACTTTTCCCGATACAAGACCCTTTTTGCATCCGATGCATGCCCCGTGGCAGGGCGGCGGATGGTAGTGTCGACCGAGGACGATAACGATAGGAGCGACCATGAAAATATACGTAGACTGCTATGCGGG
>JASFIA010000099.1:0-7334 GCA_050122915.1 Desulfobacterales bacterium
AAGGGGCTGGATATCAAAGCCGCCTGCGGGCAGTTGAAAGCCAAAACCATCGGGAAAACCCCGTGACGTGTCGACGAATCGTTTCGGAAAAACGGCGGATCGCATCGTCCCGCCATCTGGCCCGGTTGTATCGACAACGGGGATTATATCATGAGGGGTTTCACGGAGGCGGGTGAAACCGGGAGAACCGTGATGGTCTTCTCGCCCCGGGGAGAGGTGACGAGAACCTCCGCCGGAGCGCCGTCTGGCAGTTTGCTGTAGCCGGCGCAGATCTCAGCGGCTCTTTGGACGGTCTCCGCATCCCGATGATTGGGAATGAGAACCGTCGGCCCCGGGGCCACCCGCATTTTGACAACGGTATCGACACCGGGATCGGCATGCCGGAGAATGCTCTGATTGTCTTTTCGGGTTCTTCCGACCACAATCTTGACGCCGTTTTCAAGTCTGAAATGACGACCGTATTTGAGGAGTTCGAGTTCGTTTCGGTCGAGTCGATGCCCATGGTCGAAAAGATCTCTCAGCCGCTTCGAATAGGCCGGGTCGGTGAGCAGGCAGCCTCCGGCAGGGGCGGGGTAGTCGGTGATACCGAATTCCCGGGCCAGGGCGATCTGGGCCTTGCGGGATCGTCCGCTGAGATCCAGAAGCCGGTTTCGGTCCACCACCCCCGCCTGCTCCGGAAGGGTCTCGGCAAGCCGCTTGGCACAAAGGGGCCTTAGGATGTAGCCGGTCAACCCGGAGTGTTTTTCGACATACCGCAGGGATGGCCGTGTCTGGGACATGGGCCGCTGCCCCAGAACCTCGCCGCTGAACAAGAAGTCGAAGCCTTCCGAGCGCATGATCTCACCGGCGACGCGAAACATAAGGGTATGGCAGTCCATGCATGGATTCATGTTCTTCCCGAAGCCTGCAGGGGGCGCCTTCAACATCTCCACGTACATCGGCGTGATGTTTCGGACCATTAGCGGTATGCCGGTCTGCAGAGAGGCCGCCCGGGCCTTGTCGGATGAGAAAAAGGGGGTCTCGAATGACACCCAGTGCACATCGATTCCCTGATGTTGAAGGAGCAGACCTGCCAGCATGCTGTCGAGGCCGCCCGAACAAAGCCCAAGCCCCCTTGCCTGTCTTGTGGATCGCGTCATAGTTGTGTATGAAAACCGTTCGATCGGACCATCGGAACCTGCGGACCGCTGAGAGCGCCCCCGCAATTGATGCCCACTCCTCAGCCGAAGGACACCCTGTGAAATCCTTGAGACAACGGGCGGACAAGATCAGGAAAATCCTAAGAAGCGCCTATCCTGATGTCAAGACGCAGCTGACCCATGCCAATCCCTTCGAACTGCTTGTGGCCACCATTCTCTCGGCCCAATGCACCGATCGGCAGGTCAATCAGGTCACCGGCCCTCTGTTTCAGCGGTTTCCAACCCCCGAAGCCTTGGCGCACGGCCCCATCGACGAGGTCGAGCGTCTCATCCATTCAACCGGTTTCTACAAGAACAAGGCGAAAAACATCCGAAACTGCGCCGCGAGCCTTCTGGAGCGCCATGGGGGAACGGTACCCGCCGTGCTGGAGGATCTCGTCAGCCTTCCCGGGGTCGGTCGAAAGACCGCCAATGTCGTGCTTGGGGCCGCCTTCGGCATCCCCGGCGTTGTCGTGGACACCCATGTGGCCCGCATCAGTCAGCGGCTCGGATTTACGGCCAGCACGGACCCGGTCAAGATCGAGCACGACCTCATGGACCTGGTGCCCAGACGGGCCTGGAACGACTTCGGGCTCCATCTGATCTATTTCGGCCGGGAGATCTGCTCAGCGAGAAAGCCCGCCTGCCCCAGGTGCCCCGTGCGCCGATACTGTCCCTATCCGGACAAGACCACGGGGTAGGGACCCGCGTCATCCCTTCTCGGGGAGACAGAACGGCCTGAGGAAGATAGCTGCCGGAGCATCGGCTCGTCGATGCGACGGCAGCCGGCAAAAGGGGAAATCGGTGGGAGCCGCATGGGGGGAAGCCGCAGGGCTTGGCGACCCAAGCCTTGCGGGTCAGTCATCCAACCCGAAGAGCTTTCTGGCGGTGTCCAGGTACTGGGCCTTGTCACCGTGGCACCCTTCGCCCTTGAGGAAAACGGTGGGTTCGTGGAGAATCTTGTTGACGAGGGCTTGAACCATCCGCTCCATCGACACCCGCCCCTCTGCAGAGTCCTTCAGACCCAAGTTGTTCAGCGTCCGTTCGGCCTCGCTCCGAATGATGTCTTCACATTTATGCCGAAGGGCCACGATGGTGGGAACGACCTCCAGGCTTCCGTACCAGTGACGAAAGCGGATAACCGCTTCCTCCACGATTCGCTCACTTTGGTGGGCCGCCCGCTGCCGATCCTCAACATTCTCCTCGACGACGTTTTTGAGGTCGTCGATATCGTAAACGTAGGTATTGTCCAAACGGTTGATCAACGGATCGATGTCTCTGGGAACGGCGATGTCGATAAAGAATATCGGCCTGTTGCGGCGGCTTTTGAGGGCTTTCTTCACTTCGTCTCGCCGAAGCACATAGTCCGGGGAACCCGTTGAACTGATAATGATGTCCACTTCCCCCAGGGCGCTTCCGATTTCGTTCATTCGGATCGCCCGGCCCTTGAACCGGGTCGCCAGCTCGACGCCCCGCTCAAAGGTCCGGTTGGCCACCAGAATTCGTTTTGCCTGATGGCGAACCAAATGGTCGACAGCCAACTCGGCCATTTCACCGGCCCCAATCAGCAAGACCGACTTTCCGGACAAGTCCCCGAATATTTTGCGAGCCAGCTCGATTGCGGCATAGCTGATGGAGACCGCATGATCCCCGATGCCGGTTTCGGTGCGGATGCGCTTGGCCACGAAGAAGGCTTTGTGGAGGAGTCGGTTGAGGATGACCCCGGCGGTCTTCCGCTGGGATGCCCGTCGGTAGGCCTCCTTGATCTGTCCGAGGATTTGGGGCTCCCCCACCACCATGGAGTCCAGGCTCGCCGCCACCCGGAAAATGTGGCGAACCGCGTCGTCCCCCTTGAAGAAATAGAGGTTGCCCCTGAACTGCTCAACCGGTATCTGATTGAATGTTCCCAGGAATTCCACCAAATCGTCCACCGCGCAGTCGGCGTCGTCCACCACCACGGAAATCTCCACCCGGTTGCAGGTGGAGACAAACACGGCCTCCCGAACGCAGGGGATGTCTTTGAGGGCATCGAGGGCGCTGTCGATGTCGTCTCCAGCAACGCCCAGACATTCCCGGACCTCGACGGGTGCGGTCTTGTGATTAAGCCCGATCAGCAGTATTTCACGCATCGCTGGTCGGCTGTCCGTCGGTATGCCGGCTCGATTCCCTATGTCGCTACCGCGTAAATTCCCCATGGTGCCCCGACATCAGGAGGTTGACTCCCAAAAACGTAAAAACCGTCGCCGCAAAACCGACAATCGCCATCGCAGCCGATTTGCGGCCGCGCCATCCCACTGCCAGCCGCCCGTGAATAAGGGCTGCATACAACAGCCACGTAATCCCCGACCAGACCTCTTTGGGGTCCCAGCTCCAAAACCGTCCCCACACGGTTTTCGCATAGACGATACCGGTAATGAGCCCCAGGGTCAGCAGAACGAATCCCGACGCGATGCAGATGTATCCTCCGTTGTCGAGCATTTCGAGGGACGGCAGTCGACGAAAGAAGAAACCGGGCCGCTTGGACTTGATATCCCGTTCCTGGATCAGGTAGAGAATCCCGATTCCGCATGCCAGGGCGAGAAAGGCATCCCCGACGAAAATGAACACCACATGGCTGACCAACCAGATGCTGTTGAACAACTCCATTTCAGGACGGGGAGCGGAGGGGGTCAGTGCGGCGGCCGCCATGGTGAAAAAGGCCAGGGGGGCGGCAAAGATACCCAGGATCCTCAGCTGATATTTGAAATGAAATCCAAGAAAGACCCCAATCAGCACCCAGCCGGCGAACATCAGGGTCTCATGGAGGTTCTTGACGGGCAATTGTCCCGATTGGACGCCGCTGCCGACAATCAGCATCGTGTGAAAAAGGAAGCCTCCCGTAAGCAGCCACAGGCCGATCCGATGGACGTTGGGCTTTTGGAATATCAAGTAAAGCAAATAACTGACCGTGCTGGCCAGGTAGATGAGTGTCGTTGCGCTGATGAGCGGTTTCATCCAATCCAAAATAAGCCCCCAGTAAATGTCGGTCCCTTTAAGGGATCAGGCCTCTTGAGGAGGCCGGTGCACCGGGTATCGCGAAACAGCGTCCACCACCCGGCCGGCAAGTCCATGTGGACGACAAACGGTCATACATCAAGGGCGTCCAGCAGGGCGCGGTGGTCGAAGCCGGCCCCCAATACGCGTCCGAGGTACGCCTCGATATCCGCTCTGTCCCCCACTGTTATCCGTTTGAGCAGTCCGCCGTCTAACAACTGCCGAAAGAGCTCCCGGTGACCATCGGGGTCATGACCCTGCCCCAGCAGCTGTTGGCGAATCGCTCCCATGAGGGAGAGCAACTGCGCATACTCCTCCCCGAACCGGCCCTCCAGTTCATTCCTGAGGGAACTGGCGACGGCCGGACTTTTCCCCGACGTGGACACCGTCAGAATCAAATCCCCCCGCTGGACCACCGACGGCAGTATGAAACGGCTGCGGTCGGGCATGTCCGCCACATTGCAGAGCAGCCCCCGGTTATCGGCGGCCTCGCTCACCCGCCGATTGGTGTCGGGATCATTCGTTGTGCAGAAGACCAGGAAGACACCATCGAGGTCGGACTCCCTGAACGGTCGCAGGGAGATCGTCAGCTGCCTTCCCGCCGCCATGCGCTCGAGTGCGTCGGTGGCCCTTAGGCTGACCACATGCACCATGGCACCGCAGCGAATCAGCCGCTCGGATTTCCGCTGACCAACGCCGCCGCCGCCCACCACCAGACACAATCGATCGCGGATGTCAAGATTTACCGGATAGTATTCCATTCCCTTCCCTTTATTTGGGGTGCCGGCCCGCCGCTGGAATTCAGTCGACAGTCAATGTCATGAGGTCCTCGGCGACAATGACGGGCCCCTTGAAATGTCGGCGGCAGTCCGATGCCAGGTCCTCGCCGTCGCAATCCGGGTAAAAATGGGTCAAGACCAGTCGCTTGGCACCCGCCGAGGCGGCAATGGCTCCGGCAAGGGACGGGGTGAGATGCCCGGGCATCTTTTTGTGGTCCGGATGGGCGCATTCGCAAATCAAAAGGGTAGCCGCATTGGCCAGGGCCACGAGTCCGTCGGACACATCCGTATCTCCGGAATAAACCAAGGAACGCCCCGACGGGTCTTCGACCCGGAAGCCCACGCTTTCCGGATTGTGGTCTACCGGTCCGGTGGCAACGGTGAAGTCGGCGAATCGCCTGACACCGCCGGGAATCTCCTCAATGGACAGCAAACCGGGACCCAGGTCGATCCAATGGCCGTAGACCCGGCAAAGATCGCTGAAGAAACGCTGAAATCCCGGGCCTGCAACCAGAGTCAGGGGAGAGCGCCGCCGACGTTCCTCCGGGTATTTGCTGGCGAAAAGCAATGGTACGAGTTCGGAGGTGTGGTCGGGATGGAAATGGGTGATGAACAGGTGGGTCAATTCCCCGATCTGGTGTCCGGCCTCAAGGAGCCGGCGAAGGGTTCCCGGACCGATGTCGATCAGTATTTTGGTCGATCCCGCTTCCACCAGAACCGAGCTGGCACTTCGAGTCAGCGATGGCACACAGGTCCCGGAACCCAGAATCGTCACTGTCATTGGAAGTGTCATCGGGCTTCCCCCGCCCGTCTTTGAATCCGGTCGATGATCCAATTGAGGATTTTTTTCGGATCTCTATTGTCAACGGTGCCTGAAAGCTTCGCCATCGGGATTTCGGCCCTGGCCATGGAGGGATGACCCCCGGCAGACCCCAATGCCCCGAACCCTTCCTTGGCCACTTTTCCCGCATTTTTCCGGATGCCGTCGTTTCTCATGATGACCACCAGTTTGCGCTGATAGACCCCGGAAATGATGGTCCAATGGACAGTGTCGATACGGAGGAAAAAATCAGCGATTAAAACCAGGACGTCCGGATTGCCGACCGAGCCCAAATGGGCGAAAATCCATCCCTTCCGAAAGCGGCGGTTTTCGATGGCCCTTCGGAAATATTTAAGAAACTCCATTTTCAGGTCCGCCTGCTCGATGCGGCGGGCAAGGGGAATGTTGGCATGGCGAAACAGGAATTGAAAGGCGGCCAGGTCCTCGTTTTGGGTTTCCCGTTCGAAATCCGACGTATCGGTCTTAATGGCGTAGAAAAGCCCTGCAGCCAGTTTCCCGGAGGGCTTGATCCTCGCCGCCCTCAGATATTCTGTCATCATACTGGCCGTTGCGCCATATCGCGGGCGGATGTCTTTGTATCCGGCATCCGGCGAGGTATCGGGATGGTGATCGATCACCACGTCGAATCGGTATTTCTGAAAGTGCTCGTGATGGCAGGGTTGGGAATCCACGAGTGCAAACTTGGTAAACGATGCCTCGCCGATCTCATCGATATGAACCATGTTGACACCCAGCAACCGTACCATCGTCAGATTGTCCGGCCGCTGGATCACATTGACGTGAGCGATGGTGATACCAGCCACCTTGCGCCAGAGCAGCCGCTTCACAGCCATGGCACTGGCAATGGCATCGGGATCCGCATTAATGAGGATCAGTACCTGGTCGCTTCCGTCAAACCGTTCATAAAACCGGCGAAGCCTCTCCTGCTTGGTCGATGCCATTCCATGCCTGTCCAAAGTTTGCTGGCGGGACAGACGCCAACCATCGAAACGGTACCTTCTGATGAAAGGAGCGCCGTCAGCCGTTAAATCATCAGATTAGTATAGGATTATCCCGTTCAATATTCAACCATTGAGGAGGCACTTAACCAATGGGAGAGGCCTCGGGAGGTGTGAAATCACGGCAACAGCCATTCAGTGGAAAAGCCGATCTGATCGAGAGATCGGCGGAATTTGCCCTTGACATGGCTGCGGGCAGGTATTTAATGGAACCATCTCTCTATCAGCCACAGGCATCGACGCCGTCACCGGCCTCTCCCGGCATTTTTTGTGATCCATGTCTGGTTGTCTTCTTTTCGAGTCGATCCGGTTGCAGCCACTTTAAACACCCCGCCGGAGGTCTACAATCCGCAGGGCCCAAAAGGGACATCATGGAAGGCGCACTGGTTCCCATCATTGTTTTCATCCTAGTCTATGCGTGCATCACTTTCGAGTGGATCAACAAGGCGGTTGCCGCCCTGCTTGGTGTTATGGTTCTACTCATGAGCCACGTTGTGGACGAGCA
>JASFIA010000100.1:0-7328 GCA_050122915.1 Desulfobacterales bacterium
TTCGATCCCCTCCTCGATCACCCGCAGGCCGTCCACCAGCTGCCCCATGACAACGGGCTTTTTCTCCACGGTGTTGTCGCTGCCGACCACCATCAGATACTGTCCCCCCTGATCGGAGCCCACGGCTCGCTCGGATACGAGCAGGGCATCCTCTTTCTCGCTCACCGGCATGCGGATGCGGGTGAAGAGACCCGGCAGAAGGGGCGCCAGCGGACCGGGATTGGGAAAGATGCCCCGGATTTGGAGCGTTCCCGTG
The DNA here is from genome assembly GCA_050122915.1 of Desulfobacterales bacterium. Lineage (GTDB taxonomy): Bacteria > Desulfobacterota > Desulfobacteria > Desulfobacterales > UBA5852 > CALNZV01. Next base: position 257 of record JASFIA010000100.1, read on the forward strand.
CCGGGATCGACGCCTGACTCGGCAAAGTCAAACTTTCCCTCGTGGGGGTAGCCCTCTTCGGTTGTCAGTCCCAGCTCCAGCGGAATGTCGACCTGGCTGCCCGAATCGGTCGTTGGGTCGATCCCCTTTTCTTGAACCCGCTTCCGGTATTCTCCCAGCACCTGAAGCAGATTTCGCTCGTTGAGGTTAAAGTAGGCGTACATGGGATCGCTCTGGGTAATCGTCGTCAAAAGGGTGGGCTCCTTCTCACCCACCAAATTCCCCAGATCCACATAATTGCGGCTGACACGGCCGGAGATGGGGGCCGTCACCTGGGTGTAGTCCACATTCAGCTGAGCCCGCTCCACCTTGGCCTTGGCCCGGATGACGGCTGCCGCTGACACGTCGCGCTCGCCCTGCCACTTGACCACATCCGCTTCGGCGCCCGCCTTCTGCTTAAAGAGCCGCTTGGCCCGATCCAGCTCGATATTGGCCCTCTCGAGCTGGGCTCTGGCACTGGTCACCTCGGCCTTCGCCGCATTGAGCTCGGCCACGTACTCCCGGGGGTCGATCACGAACAGCAGATCCCCCTCCTTGACCTGGGTGCCGGGGGTGAAGTGAATGCTCTCCAGGAATCCGGACACCCTCGCCCGCACCTCCACCTCTTCCACGGCGGCGGTGTTGCCCGAGAACTCTAGATATTCCGTCACGGTCTCCTGGAGGGGCGCTGCCACCGTCACCTTCGGAGGAGGCGGCTCCACGTAGGTATTCTTCTGCTCGCAGCCGACGAGCCCTCCAATCATAAAAAGGGGCAGGATGAAACCGAATAGTCCTTTGCGGCAGTAACAGCGACTTATCTTTTCCATTCGTTGGATTCCTTGAAGGTGTGCTGGAAAACGGGTGAAAACCCGTCGAGGCCGATCACGATCCCACCGGCGGCGGAAACCCGAGGGCACTGCTCATTTTTCCCGCGCCGACCTCTCCGCCGGCGCGGGTTCGGACCCTTCGGTGGTCGGCGGTGCCGGCGGCGTGTCGCTGCGAGTGGTTTCCCGAGGCGGAGGGTCACTTCCGTGGCCGGACCCGGCCTTCCCGAGCTTCGGATCCTGTTTGGCTTCTGCCGGCACCGGTTGCTGCAGGAGGTGTTGAAAACCCTCCGGCATATCCACGATAAATGTTTTATGGGCGTAATGAATGCCCTTGGCCGCCAGGGCCTCTGTGATCCGCCGGTAGGCCTCGCGGCGGATGACGAAGTGGGCCCCGGGGCGGGCCGTGAACTTGGCCCGGATGGTCATGACCGAGTCCCCGATCTCCCTGACACCCTGGGATTTCAACGGTTTGATGAAGTCGGGGCCCATCTTTTCGTCCAGCATCATCTTCTGGCCCACCTTCTTGATGATCTTCCGGACTTTGTCGATGTCGGTGTCGTAGGGGAACTGCATGTTGAACTTCACCACGATCCCGCCGCGCATGGAGTTGGTGACCTGCTTGATGTCGCCAAAGGGGACGAACTGGAGCATGCCCCGGTGGTGGCGGAGCTTCACCATGCGAAGGGAGATTTCCTCCACCGTTCCCGACACCCCGCCGCAGTCGACATACTCACCGATACGGAAAGTGTCGTCAAGCAGAAAGAAAATGCCCGAGAGGATATCCCGGACCAGCCGCTGGGCGCCGAACCCCAGGGCCAGTCCCACCACCCCGGCCCCGGCCAGAAGGGGGCCGATGTTGATCCCGATGGCCGATAGTGAAATCAGGGACACCATGACCACCAGCACCACCGCCAGGGATTTCCGGAATAAGGGCAGGAGCGTGTAGAACCGGTCCTGGGTGGCCGCCCCACCCCACTCGTCGTCCTCCTGATCGTCGCCCTCGGCCTCCGCGGCTTTCATGGATTTTAATATCCGGTTGTCGATGGCACGGCTCCCCCATACCCAGATGAGGTAGGCGATCAGAACGGTCAGGAAGACGTCGAAGGCCGCTCCCGCAAGCTCTCCGGCAAAGGCCACCCCGACCCCCCAGATGTCCATGAACCAGAAGGCCACCGCCAGAAAAACGATGACCCGTGTGACGGTCTTGGCAATATGGACATAGGGGTTCTCCCCCTCTTCTTCCGCCTCCGTGACGTCTTCTTCCACTTTCGGAAACAGGGGCTTTGGCTTGGGGATGGGGGAAGGCTTCTGGAAGCTATCGATCACCGCGTCTAAAAGCCACTGGCCCATGCGGTCTATCGCCAGATAAATGGGAACGATCAGAAGGCTCATGATGAAAGCGCCCCGGACATGCTGTTCGAACACCGCAAAAATCAGAAAGCCGAACAGCCAGACCACGAAGAGATAGGCCAGGGCAAAGGTGTGCCAGGCGCCCCCGAACCGGTAGGTCAATGATGCGGGATCCTCTTCCCCCCCCCGGATGGCCCGGGATACGGGCTCCCGGTTTTTCAAAATCAGCACGGCAAGGACGGCCAGAAGCAGGGTGCCCAGGAACATGGCGACGGTGATGAAGGAATCCTTGGGCATGGCGCTGATCTTGAATAGCCCGATGAACGCCTGGAGAAAGGCCCACATGGCGATGATGCGGACCGTCCATCGGTGGATATAGGCGGCCGTGTCGTCGGAAACGGGCACAAGCCGCCAATCGCTGTGCCGGGGGGCAAAAATCCTCCGGGACAGGATGGCGGCGAAGCGGATGAGGACAATGGCGGCCAGGAAGGAGAGCATGAACAATCGCAAGTGGGGACGGCTTTCTCCGAAGATGAGCAGAAACGAGAAGGCCGAGGAGACGGCGAACAGGAAGAGGCCGAAGAGATTGGGGAGGGCGAAGAGCAAGGCCCCCACGGCGCGTTTCCAACCCTCTGCCGATTTCCCGTCCACCGCCGCGTCGGGGGTAAATTGGGCGAACCACCGTACCGCACCCCACTCCACGGCATATCCGAATCCGTAGAAAAGGGAGGCGATAAGAGCCATCAGGAAAAAATGCAACACCGGCCGGCCCCCGCCCAGCACGCGGAGGGCAGCCGCCAGATCCCCGGGCACCTTCGGCAGGTTTTTCGTCAGAACGATCATCCGCCGGCAGACCTCCGCAAATCCAGTCTCGACGCCTCTCAGGAGATCGTCGACCGCCATATCGCCTTCCGGCCGGCCGACCTGCTGCTTGGAGAGGGTGTCGATGAGGGCGGTCCGGGCCTCCGCATCGGTCATCCGGCTGACCCGCTCGTTCACGGTCAGCGCACCGTCGCTAGGGGCTTCCGGAGCCGGCTTGGCCTTCGACGCCGCTTTCATGACCGCCATGCTGGAGGCTTCGCTGCCCGCAGGTGCCAGCGCCGCCATCAGGACCAAAGACAAAACGCCCGTGATCCAGCAAAACCGTTTAGAAAAAGGCATGGGAACCTCCCGGAATCATCAAGCATGAAGGGCATCGGTGGCGGCGCCGAAAGCATTTTCCATCGGCGCTCAGCCATCTGCCGATGGTTTGAGACATATCACAAGAATAGACACCCCAGCCACTGCGCTGAGGAGAGAGCCCGTCATCACCCCCACTTTAGCGGCGTCCAGGGTATCGCTGCCCAGGGCCAGCCCCGAGATGAACAAGGCCATCGTAAAACCGATACCGGCCAGGAATCCGCCGCCCACGATGGCTCCCCAGCCCACGTCCGACGGCAGTTTGGCCAGCCCGAGCTTGACCACGATCCAGCTGCACAAGGCGATGCCCACGGGCTTGCCGACGAACAGTCCCATCATGACGGCGGTGGCCACCGGATTGAAGATATCCGCCGGATCCACGACCACGCCGGCATTGGCCAGGGCGAAGACCGGCATGATGGCGAACCCTACCCACGGATGAAGACTGGACTCCAGCCGCTCTAGTGGTGAGATGCTCTTGCGGGTGGCCCGCTCCATCTGGCGCAGCATGGCATACCGCTGAGCGCCGCTCTCCCATCCGTCCCCTTGAAAGAAGCTCGACGCCTTCTGGGTGATCTCTCCAAGGAGGCTCTCACTGATCCAGGCCCGGGCCGGGACGATCAGACCGAATATGACACCGGCAATGGTAGCATGAATCCCCGACTCGTGGAAGGCCAGCCAGACCAGCACCATGATCAGGATGTAAATGCCCTGGTTGCGGACCCCGGTGCGCATAAGGAAGAGAAAAAGGCCGATACCGGCGCCTCCGAGCCCCAGGGCAGCCAAATTGAGGCTTTCCGTGTAGCCGATGGCAATGACCAGAATGGCGCCGATGTCGTCGGCAATGGCCAGGGAAAGCAGCATGACCCGCAGGCTGTTGGGAATACGGCGGCCGAGCACGGCCAGGCACCCCACAACGAAGGCGATATCGGTGGCCATGGGGATGCCCCATCCCCGCTCCCCGGGAGTTCCCCATTGGAGGGTCAGATAGATACCGGCAGGCACCACCATGCCGCCGACGGCAGCGGCGATGGGCAGCACCGCCTGCCGTAAATCCTTGAGTTCCCCCATGACCAGTTCCCGCTTGACTTCGAGGCCGATCACGAAAAAGAAAACCGCCATCAGGCCGTCATTGATCCAGTGCTGCAAGGAGTGGTTCATCTGAAAGCCGCCGATGCCAATGGTAAACCGGGTCTTCCAGATGCCCAGGAAAGCGTCGGACAGGGGAGAGTTGGCCAGAATCAAGGCTGCAACCGTCATGACCAGCAGGACCACGCCGCTGGCGGCCTCTATGTGAAGGAACCGCTTCAGGGGATTGACGACGGTATCGATGGGCTCCTTTGGCAGCATGTCGGGAATGTCGTGATGACCGTGAGCCATGGGTCAACCTCCTATGAAAAGATGACGGTGTTTTGGCCCCAGCAATGGATGGCGACCGAGTTGTTGCGCCGAGGCCGACACCGTTCGAAATGGAAGGATTTCACCCCAGTTGTTGTGTGGAAATCATCGTGACCCAGCGACCACCCGGATCCACCCCACCGCCAATGACGGGTCATCGTGATGGCAGGGGGTTGCCTGGCGCACGCTTGGCTTGATATTAGAAAGAGATTGACAGGCGCCACACCGGTGGTCGTGGATTGGCACTCTAAATCCCTCAGACATTAAAAAGGGATGGACACCGGGTCAAGTCAAAATTCCATAGGATGGATAGTGCACCGGAACCGGCCGTGGGCAGCCAACCGGTTGGCTGCCCAAAACCCGTCTTGCATTTGATGGGAATCGGTATTAAGGACTATGTTCACATCTCAAAAACCAGCGCCCTCTGCCGGCACCCATCCATTGCTTCACTGGGGGAATCTCTCCCCCATTAAGATTGACTACATGGAGGCATCAGCGATGCATGTTGACCATCCGCACTTCCGCTTCAGTTCGATTGTCCTTTTGGCCATTCTCGGTCTCGCACTGACGGCCCCCTATGCAACAGCGGATGGGATGGAAGACGCCAGGCGCCGGGGACGACTGCTGGTGGGCGTCAAGACCGATTTCCCCCCCTTTGGCTTCATCGACACGGACGGCACCATTGCCGGTTTCGATGCCGATATCGCCCGCCACCTGGCGACAAAACTCTTTGACGACGACAAGCGTCTGGAGCTTGTCAAGGTGACCAGCGGCAGCCGTGTCCCCTTCCTTTACAGCCGTTGGGTCGACATGATCGTGGCCACCACGACGGTGACTGAGGAGCGGATGCAGGTGCTGGAGTTCTCGGAACCCTATTTTCTCTCCGGATCATTGATTCTTGTCCCCCAGTCGAGCCCGATAAGGGACCTCGGGGATCTCTCCGGAAAGACCGTCGGGGTGATCGAGGGGGCGATTCAATCGGGAGATCTCAAACAAGTGGCGCCCGCAGCCCTTCAGCATCTCTTCGAAACCGTGGATGAAGCAGTCGCCTCATTGAAGGACGGTGAGGTGGACGCCTTCTGTCAGGACGACGTTTTGATCGTTTCCCTAGCCATGAAAGATCCTGGGCTCAAAGCCGTCGGCAGGCCCTTTCTGCCAAGACCCTACGCCGTCGCCGTGCGGAAAGGCGAAACCGTCTTTCTTCGCTGGATCGACCGGCAGTTGGAAGAGATGAGAAACGACGGCACCTACGGAAAACTGTGGCAGAAGCACTTTGGGGAAATGCAGGAGCATCTCGTCATCCCATGATGAGGGTCTTCCGCGGTCCCTCGACGGGCAACGCCACGGAGAAGCGACTCAGAGAAGAAAAGGAAAACCCCAGATGACCTGGCAATTGGTCTTGGAGTTTGCAGTGGTCCTGGCCGCCATATTCCTCGGAAGCCGATCGGGCGGCGTGGGTCTTGGGCTGTGGGGCGGGGCCGGGGTCCTGGTGCTGTCCTTCGGCTTCGGATTGCAGCCTACGAGCCCCCCCATCGACGTCATGCTGATCATCCTGGCGGTGATCATGGCGGCATCGGTCATGGAAGCCGCCGGTGGGATCGACTACCTCGTCGGAGTGGCGGAAAAAATCATCCGGAAGAACCCGAAACAGATCACCATCGTGGCCCCCCTGGTCTGCTACCTGTTCCCTTTAGGGGCCGGCACCGGCCATGTCTTCTACCCGCTGTTGCCCATCATCTATCAGGTCGCCTACGAGAACGGCATCCGGCCCGAGCGTCCCATGGCCGTATCGACCATCGCCTCTCAGCAGGCCATCACCGCCTCCCCGGTTTCCGCAGCCATGGCCGCCATGATCGCCATGTACGAGCCGTTGGGCATCGGGCTGCCCCAGATTATGATGATCTGTGTGCCGTCCACCATTATCGGCGTCGTTTTTGCCGCCCTGGTCCAGACCCGCATCGGTAAAGAGCTCAAAGACGACCCGGAATACCAGCGGCGGCTGGAAGCGGGTGAACTCAAACCTGCCGACAACAGCAATGGAAAAGGCCCCGGGGGGTCAGAACTGCCCCCGGGCGCCAAGATCAGTGCCGTCATGTTTCTGACCGGGGTGGGGCTGATCGTCCTGGCGGGCCTGTTTCCTGCCCTCCGTCCCGATTTCCCCAAGGGAGAGGGAATGGTCACCCTGGGCATGGCCGACACCATCCAGATCGTCATGCTCTCACTGGCGGCCCTCATGCTACTGGTCACCAAGACGCCCGCCGCCAAAATCCCAAAAACCGACGTGGCCAAGGCGGGTCTAA
>JASFIA010000101.1:0-7316 GCA_050122915.1 Desulfobacterales bacterium
CGAAAGCCCGTGGTCGTAAACCGCTATTCCATATACACAAAGGACATTAAACCGAGGGGATTCGAGGTGGTCGAAATCGACGGTTATGTCACCCAGGACGCCGTGGCGCAAACCCGCCAAGTGCTGACCGATCCGGATCTTTGTCGACGGATGGTCGACCACAACTACGAGTTGGGCCGCCAATATTTTTCCTACCGGGTATTGCACCGAATTTTAAAGCAGTTCATGACCAGCCATTACTGGCTCTGAGACGGCCGACCGGCGGCCGACCAGCCTGTCAAGGGCCGCCGGGAAAACCAGGGCAAAGGGCTGGCCGCCAGCCAAACACTTCTTGACATGGCCACAGGATCGTATCAGGATTTTTTCAGGCGAGACAGTCTTTCAAGGTCCCGGAATCTGATCTCGAGAGCGAGCCATTCACTAATCAGCCCCACCAGATTTTCCTTAGGCGGGCGATGACGTCTGCTCTCGAGCGCAGCCAGTCGTTCGGCGATGTCCCCCCGGCCGGGGTCCTCACTCAGCAGCGTCCGGTACACGCCGATCGCTTTTTCGATATGGCCCTGCTTCTCGAATATGCCGGCCATTGTCTCTGTCGCAAATGGATCGTCCTGGGTCATGGTTCTCTGCCTCGGTTGGCCTCTCGCTTTGATGGAGGGGAAAAGGATTTACGCGAGGCGGGGGGCATCAGGACCCATTCGCCCGGGGCAACAAATCCCAACTCTCGCCTCGCCACATGTTCGATGAGGATGGGATCCGGCTTTTCCAGGCGCAATTTTTCCTGATAGAGAGTGTAGTTTTCCAACACAAGGGTTTGATTGCCGCTCTGCAATCGGTTTCGCTCCTGCCTCAAGTAGCGAAGATCGATCACTCCCTTGTCTCCAAAAACAATGAGCCCCAGCAGGACCAGAAGCCCGCCCCCTGACAGCCATAAAAATACCGGCTTTCGGCCCGTCATGATCCACTCCGTCGGAAAACCGCCCAGAGAAGCATTCGCAACTCCTGGCTTCCGGTGATCAGCGATAGCACACCATAAATCATCATGCCACCGGCCACGCAACCAACCAATCCTAAAAACGCCTCAATGCCCGACGTTTGGACGCACAGGCGTTCGGCCATCAGATGGACGCCGCCTCCCATGATCAGTGAGCATGTCGCCATTCGGAGAAAACTGCCGGCTGATCGACGACTCCCCACCGACCCCAAACGCCTGGCCAAATTCCTCAGCAGCAGCGCAAGATTGAGGATGGAAGCGATGGAAGTGCCTAATGCGATGCCGCCATGGCCCATCCAGGTCATGAGCGCCGCCCCTGCCGCGGCGTTCACTAGAAGGGACAACCCGGCGGCAGCCACCGGAGAGCGACAGTCCTGCAACGCGAAAAAGACCGGGAGGACGACCCGAAGACCCGCTACGGCCCAGAGACCAACCGCATACCATAGCAGCGCTTGAGCCGTCAATTCCCCGGCATGGCTGCTGAAGGCGCCGTGTTCGAAAAGGAGCCCCACGACCGGTTTTCTCAAGGCAACGAGGCCGGCCATCGCTGGAAGCGTCAAAAAAAGAACCCCTCGCATGCTGACATCCAGGGTGTGTCGGAGGCCGGCGAGATCGCCCTTCTCCACCAGACGAGAAAAGGTCGGCAGACCCGCGGTCGCCACCGACAGCGCGATCAACCCGAGCGGGAACTGGATTAACCGGTCGGCGAAAAAAAGGTAGGAAATGCTGCCGTCGGTCAACAAGGAACCCAGGAGGGTCCCGATTAATATATTGATCTGAAATGCAGCCGCTCCGAAAACCGCCGGGGGCATCATCCGGCCTATGCGCGTCAAATCCGGGTGGCGCCGCCAACTGCCCAACCTTGGGTTAAAACCGGCTTGCCTGAGATAAGGCAGTTGCAGGCACAGTTGCGCCACGCCACCGGTCAGGACTCCCGCGGCCACCCAGACAAGCCGCTCCCGTGGATCAGGAGTCCACAGAACCCCGGTTGCGATGGCGGCCAGCATCGTCACATTCAGGCATGCCGGAGCGGCGGCAGGAGGACCAAACCGCCCCACGCCATTCAACACCCCCATCGACAAGGCCAGCAGGCCAACGACAACCGTGTACGGCAGCATGATGCGCGTCAGGTGAAGCGTCAGGGCAACCTGCTGCGGATCTTCTGCGAACCCCGGTACCACCAGTCGAACCAGTCCCGGTGCCGCCAGGTAGGCCGCAGCCAGCAGCACCGTCAACACCACCGCAAGATAGCGGAACACCGATCCGGCCAAGGCCATGGCCTCGTCCCTGCCCTTCGCCCCAAGTCGCTCACAGAAGACGGGGACGAAGGCGAGACTCAACGCCCCTTCCCCAAGTAAGCGTCTTAGCAGATTGGGAATTCTGAATGCGGCGATGAAGGCATCGGTGTAAAGGCCGGCACCGAACACCCAGGCGATGGCCATATCCCGGACATATCCCAACAGCCGACTCAAGAGGGTGAGGCCAGCCACGATTCCGGCGGCCCTTGTCATTCGCGTCGTTTCTGCGGTCTTCACGAAGGGGAACCGATAGAATGGGTGTCGGAGCGAGAGGCTCTAAGCGGCCAGCCGATCCCAAGGGCATCGTCAATGCACACTGAGAATTTCCTTGACAATCAAACCGGCTTTGGATAAAAAGTCCGTTTTGTAAATTGACATCAAAGGAGAGTAGCCGTGGCCAATCATAAATCCGCGATCAAACGGGCACGCCAGAACGAAAAAAAGCGGACCCGGAACCGCTCGGTGAAAACCCGGGTCAAAAATGTGATCAAAGAAACCCGGGCGGCGATAGCTGACGGATCAAGCGGCGCGGCGGCCGACTCGGTCCGGAGCGCACAGTCCATCATCGACAAAGCGGCCAAAAAAGGCGTCATCCACAAACGTAGCGCCGCTCGAAAGATATCCCGCCTTACCAAAAAGGCGGCGGCATCCTCCGCATCCTGAAGGACCCCTTTCCTACGAGCGTCTCCGGCAGGCATCACCCGCAGGGGAAACGCCTGCTTCTTGTGGCGGGAGAGGGGGACGGCTAGAACTGGTCGGTCAGCCCGTAGTGGGCTTTTTCCGCCAGCCGCCTCGTAACGGTTTGAAGAGCTTGATTGCGATTGGCCCCGGTTGAAAAGTTATCGCTACCGACGAGATACTCCTCGCTTTCCGAGAGCTTTCGTCTCCAGATCGTCTCCCCCGCTTTATTCTTCACCACAAACCGAACCGAGAGGGTTACCCGCTGTTCCTGGGCGGTATTGATGCTGCTTCTGGACAGGCTCCTGACCCTGAGGGTCTCAATGGTCCCGCTCATGACCGCCGAGGCTTCCTCGGGCCGCACCACCGGCAACCGTCCGGCTCGGGTCAGTTCAAACACCAAATCATTGGTCAGCTGATTTTCAAGACCGATCGCCGACGTCTCGTTTTCGAGGGTTCGGACACCGACGCTGGTGATTCCCCGGGGGAGATCGCCACTGCCGACAAACCGATAGCCGCAACCGAGAAAAAGCAGCCACCCGACAGAAAGCATCGCCACCAGCCACCCCCCTTTAAAGATCGTCCGCCGCTTCATGCAATTCTCCTTAGAGGAGCATTCCCGTCGCACCGCTGGGGTCAGTGTCCGCATACGATATTCACCAGTTTGTCCTTGACGACGATCACCTTGCGGATGGTTTTCCCGGCGTAGAAGCCCTGGGCTTTCTCGTCAGCGAGGGCCGCGGCCTTAATGGCATTTTCGTCGGCGTCCGACGGAACGGTCAGCCGGCTGCGCAGTTTCCCGTTGACCTGGATTACGATCAATCGCTCCTCCTTGGTCAGGGCGTCCTTTCGAAATGTGGGCCATGGCGTTAAAAGAACACTGTCCGAATAGCCCAGCGCCTCCCACAACTCCTCTGAATAATGGGGAACGATGGGAGAGAGCAGGAGAATGATCGATTCAAAAGCCTTTCTGACCACCGGGGACGTTCTCGAATCGTTTTGCGTCGTATCGAGGCCCGACAGGGTGTTCACCAATTCCATGACCGCGCTGATGGCCGTATTGAAATGGAATCGATCTTCGATGTCCCGGGTCACTCTCTGAATGGTTTCGTGGGTTTTCCGATAGAGGTCTTTCAGGGCGTCTGGCAAGGGGTCCGGGGGGCCGTCGTAGGGTTCCACCCGGGAGATATCCACCATCCATTCGCAGGCCAGACGCCAAACCCGGTTCAGAAATCGAAATCCGCCGTCAACCCCCCGCTCGCTCCACTCCAGATCCCGCTCGGGGGGCGCGGCAAAGAGGCAGAAAAGCCGGGTCGTGTCAGCCCCGTATTTCTCGAGGAGCACGTTGGGGTCGACCACATTTTTCTTTGACTTCGACATCTTCTCAACCCGCCCGATGGTTGCCGGTTTCCCGCATTGGCTGCAGCGCCGAACGTCTCCATCCCCCGTTACCTGCTCCGGGAAGAGAAAGCCGTGGTCCGGGCAGGAAACGGTTTCTTTGCAGACCATTCCCTGTGTCAGCAGTCGGGTGAAAGGCTCTTTGCCTTCCAGCAGGCCGAAATCTTTCAGGACCCTGGTAAAATAGCGGGAGTAAAGCAGATGAAGAACCGCGTGCTCGACACCGCCGATGTATTGATCCACCGGCATCCAGTAGTCTACCGCATTTCGCTCGAACATGCCGCCGGTGTACCGGGGGCTGCAGTAGCGCTCAAAATACCAAGACGACTCCACGAACGTGTCCATGGTGTCGGTCTCCCGTCGGGCATCGTCCCCACCGCACTTGGGGCAGCGGACTTTGGAAAACGATGCCAGGCTTGGCAGAGGCGATCTCCCTCCCGCCAGCAAATCGGCATCCTCGGGCAGGACGATCGGCAGTTCGGATTCGTCGGCGGGAACGATACCGCAGCTCGGGCAGTGAACGATGGGTATCGGCGCCCCCCAATAGCGTTGGCGGGATATGCCCCAATCCCTCAGCCGGAAGCTAATCGTCCGTCTGCCGATGCCGCTGGCCTCCAGGGTGTCGGCGATCCGGTCCATAGCCTCACGGTTGCCCAGGCCGTCAAATTCCCCGGAATTCGCCATCAATCCATCCCCGCTGTAAGCCGCCGTCATGGACTCCGAATCGAGGGTCTGGTCCTTGGGCTGGATCACCACGACGATGGGCAACTGGTATTTGCGGGCAAAATCGAAATCGCGCTGGTCGTGGGCCGGCACCGACATCACCGCCCCGGTTCCGTATTCCATGAGGGCAAAATTGGCCGAATAGACGGGCATCCGTCGACCGGTCACGGGGTTAAGGCAGTAACTGCCGGTGAATACCCCTTCTTTCTCGTGCGTCTCAATGCCCCGAACCGACCGATCCTGAAGCGCAATCCGATCGACAAAGTCTTGAACCGCCCGCTCCTCCGGCTTTCCCTCACAGAGTTTGCCCACCAGGGGGTGCTCGGGTGCCAGGCACATGAAGGTGGCCCCGAAAATAGTGTCATGGCGGGTGGTAAAGACGGATATCACCTCATCCGAGCCCACGACAGGGAAATGGATCTCGGCACCGAAACTCTTCCCGATCCAGTTCTTCTGCATGGTCAACACCTTCTCCGGCCAACCAGGCAGTCGATCGCAATGCAGTAGAAGATCTTCGGCGTAATCGGTGATTCGGAAAAACCACTGGGACAGCTTTTTTTGTCGGACGTTCCTACCGCAACGCCAGCAAAGGCCTCCCTCCACCTGCTCGTTGGCCAGCACTGTCTGACAGGTAGTGCACCAATTGACGAACGCTTCCTTACGATAAGCCATCCCCTTTTCGTACATTTTCAGGAAAAGCCACTGCTCCCACCGATAGTATTCCGGTCGGCAGGTGGCGATTTCCCGGGTCCAGTCGTAGGAGAAGCCGAGGCGTTTCAACTGTTCGCGCATGGCGGAGATATTCTCATAAGTCCAGGTTGCCGGATGGCTGTCGTTGGCAATGGCGGCATTTTCCGCCGGCATCCCGAAAGCGTCCCATCCCATGGGATGCAGCACGTTGAAGCCCTGCATCCGCTTGTAGCGGGCCACCACATCACCGATGGTGTAGTTGCGGACGTGGCCCATATGAATCTTCCCGGATGGATAGGGAAACATTTCGAGCAGATAATATTTCTTCAGCCGGTCGTCCTCCTCGACTGTGAACAGGCCGGAGTCCTCCCATATGCGCTGCCACTTTGCTTCAATGGCATTGGCGTTGTATTTGGGCTCCATCGGTGAAACTCCCTTCCCTTGAGGAGGCCCGAAGCGGGCTCAAAACGACTGGTCGATGCGGCGGGTTGGGCATTTCCACGCCGGGACGTTTGGCAGGCTTCCTCATGCCATACTATAGGGCAAATATCAAGGCTCCAGCCCCCCTTGCGCCTCCGGCGCCAAAGGAGAAATCATTTGACTTCAACTTCCCAAAGCCATTAAGATATCAGATAGCTACTGATGCGGATCGTCCAGGCGTTCGGACCCCAAGAGAGGCATGCGGGCCCCGGGGCGAATCGGGGAACCGACAGGGTGACCGCCGTCACCAATACGGAAGCCTATTGTCTGCAACACTCTATCAAACAGGAAAACGACCTCAATGAGCAGTAAGATCATCATCAATGCGATGGACTCCGAAGAGTGCCGTATCGCCAAAATCAAGGACAACAAGCTCGAAGAATTCCACACGGAAAGCGCCGGACACGAAATCACGCAGGGAAACATCTACAAAGGAATCATCACCCGCATCGAACCCAGCCTTCAGGCCGTTTTCGTCGATTATGGGGCCGATAAAAACGGCTTTCTCCAAATTCAGGAGATTCACAGCGACTATTTCCACGACAGTGCGAACGGCGACCGATCAATTCAGAGCCTGGTCCGCCGAGGTCAGGAACTGTTGGTTCAGGTGACCAAGGAGCCCATCATGAACAAAGGGGCCATGCTCACCACCTTCCTTTCCCTCGCCGGCCGCTATGTCGTACTGATGCCCGGTAACGACACCCGGGGCATTTCACGGAAAATAGACAGCGAGGAGGAGCGAAAACGGTTGAAGGACATTCTGGCTTCGGTCAAGATACCCGAAGGGTTCGGTGTCATCATTCGAACGGCCGGAGCCGAGTGCACGAAAACGCTCATCAACAAGGACCAGACCTATCTGATGCGACTGTGGAGAACCATGCGGGGGAACGTCATGAAGGTGAAAGCTCCCGAACTCATGTACAAGGAGCGAAACCTGGTGTTGAGGTCCATCCGGGATTATTTCACCGACGATATCTCCGAGGTCCTCATCGATGACCCCTCGGTATTCATGGAAGTCAAAGATTTCATGAAGATCATCGCTCCAAAGCAGGCCAAGA
>JASFIA010000102.1:0-7315 GCA_050122915.1 Desulfobacterales bacterium
CCGATGTCCTTGTTGGCTTCGAGCCCTGCGAAACCCTAAGAGCCCTGAACAAATGCAACGCCTCGACAACGGTGATCACCAACCTGTCTCCCCTGCCCCCCTTCACCGTTGCCATCGGTCGAGGCCGCTATCCGGACTTGTCCCATTTGCAGCAGAGAATCCGAGAGAAGACCGGCAACTTGATCGCTTTTGACGCCACGGCCGCTGCCAAATCCGTTGGAAATATCATGGCGGTCAACATGGTCCTGCTCGGCGCATTGTGCCGCACGGGGATCGTTCCGGTTTCCGACGACGCCGTGAAACTGGCCATACGTCAGCGAACCAAGTCCGCGTTTCTGGACGTCAATCTCAAGGCGTTTGATTTGGGATACCAGAGAGTCGATACCGAAAACGGGATGTTTTAACGGGTTCGCGTCCCGTGGGTTTGGTGATCGTTCATGACATGAGGGCATATCCTTCCCGAAACATCGGGCCCAGCCCACCGGCGGGGGCGATCGCAGAAAGGGCGGATTCGGCCCGGCATTCCAGTCGGATCGCCAACTCCTTGGTGTTGGCAACTGTCGGGAAGCCGACACGATCTGACGGTGCCCAACCCCACTTCCTTTACAAAGACCGACCCCTGTGAGATACTCAGGTCCCTTCCCCATTCATCCTCTATCGACGGAACCATGCTTCAGGAACTGACGATCCGAAACTTCGCCATTTTCGATGACGTCCGCATGTGCTTCGAGCCCGGACTCACGGTGTTGAGTGGTGAAACCGGCGCCGGCAAATCAATCATCATCAATGCCGTCAATCTCCTGCTGGGGGCTCGCGCCACTGCCACAATGGTCCGAACAGGGGCATCCGAGGCGGAACTCGAAGCCCTGTTTCGGGTGCCACACGACAGCCGTCTTGCCGAGCGAATGGCGGCCCAGGGCCTCAAAGCGGAAGATGGGCTTATTATTCGTCGGATCATTTCAGCTGGGGACCGCCACCGGGTATACATTAATGATCGATTGTCCACGCTGCAGATGTTGACGGACTTGACGGAAAACATTGCCAGCATATCCGGTCAGCACGCCCACCAGCG
Organism: Desulfobacterales bacterium; assembly: GCA_050122915.1. GTDB lineage: Bacteria > Desulfobacterota > Desulfobacteria > Desulfobacterales > UBA5852 > CALNZV01. The sequence continues at coordinate 1,073 of JASFIA010000102.1, forward strand.
GCTTTTAAAGGACGATCAACACCTCCTGCTGATCGATCAGTTTGCCGAATTGCTGCCCATGAGGCAGCAGATGGAATCGGTTTTCCATCAGCTGGCAGGCCTTGTTTCCGAGGGGCGCCGCCTTCGTCAGAAAGCCGAGCGCCAAGAGGATGAAAAAGCCTTTATCGAGTTTCAACTTAAAGAAATGATGGCGGCCGATATCACTCCTGGAGAGGATGTCGAACTCGAGGCCCAGCGACGCCGCCTTCGACATGCTGAAAAGATCGTACAGGAAATCAACCACTGCGTGGACAGTCTCTATGCGGTCGAGGGGGCCGTCTCCGAGCGGTTGGGGGATATCAGCAAGCGACTCGACGCCCTCGCCAGCGTCGATTCGGCTTTTTCGACCTTCGCCGAACTGGCATCCGATCTCAGATACCGTGCGGAGGATATGGCGGAATCGCTGCGCCACTACTTAGACGACCAACGCCTCGACCCCATTGGGCTCGAGGCCATCGAGTCAAGGCTGGACCGGCTCAACCGGCTCAAAAGAAAATATGGGAGCACACTTGCCGGGATTCTCGAGAAACAAGCGTCACTGATGGAAGAACGGAATGGCATCGAAGCCCTTGACGACAAGATCAGAGAGATCGATCAACGGATCGAGACCACGCACATCGAGGCCGCCAATCTGGCCCTGGATCTTTCCCGCTTCCGAAGACGAGCGGCAAAAATCCTTGCCAAGCGGGTGGTGGAGGAATTGGCTGCCCTCAACATGCCGAACACTCGCTTTGACGTCCAATTTACACACGACGGCGTGCCTGAAGCAGAGAGTCGCGATCCGATGCAGGTAAAGGGTGCAACCCTAAGACCGTCGGGCATCGACCGACCTGTTTTTTTTATCTCCCCCAATCCGGGAGAGGCACTGAAGCCCCTTGCAGAAACCGCATCGGGCGGTGAATTGTCCAGGGTCGTGCTATCGATGAAGAGCATCCTTGCGGCCCGGGATTCCTTAGAAACCCTGGTGTTTGACGAAGTCGATGCCGGAATCGGCGGCGGGGCGGCGGAAATGGTCGGGGAGAAGCTCAAGGATCTGGCCGCCACCCATCAGGTCATCTGCATAACCCACCTGGCCCAAATCGCCCGATTTGCCGACCATCATTTTCGGATCACAAAGGCCGTGAGAAACAATGCCACCGCCACCACGGTCGTCTCATTGAGCCCTGCCCAACGGGTCGAGGAAATTGCCAGGATGCTCGGTGGCAACCGGATCACCGATGCAGCCCTCGATCATGCCAAGGCGTTGCTGGGCGCGGGGGGCTGACGGTCCAATGGCCGACCGAAGGCCTCCGCTTGACAATCAACAGTCACCGTCATAAAAAAGGGGTTCATTTTTTCAGGAGATGACCATGCCGATTTTTGAATTCCGATGCCTTGAGTGCAATGATGTGTTTGAATTGTTGATGCTTGGCGGCGGCGACGCTGTGGAAATGAGATGCCCGAAATGCAAATCTGAAACCTTTGAACGGGTGATGAGCTCGGCCAACTATGCGATGGCTAGCGGTGCCACCGGCAGTTCGGGGCCGACCGCGAAAAACCGGCAGTGCAAGTCGGGCAACTGCACCACCTATGAAATCCCCGGTCCATGAGGCGCAATCTCAATTCGCAAGACCCTGAATCCTTCCTGACATCCGCCTCCATGCCGTCAATGTGGCAGGTCGACCGGTATCCCCAGCGCATTGGTGTGGCGCGGTGGCCAATAACCCCATCATCACCGAAGCGAAGATGGGCCAGGCAAGCTACATAACCGCTTGGAAAAGCGGCACTCTTCATCGCCGGGTCGAACGCGCCAGGGAGCGATTGAGAAAATGTGATCTGTGCCCCCGGATGTGTCTGGTGGACCGGTTGGCGGGTGAGACCGGATTTTGCCGGACGGGTGTCCGGGCAGTGGTGTCCAGCGTCTCATCCCACTTTGGAGAGGAACCCCCGCTGGTCGGTGACGGGGGCTCCGGCACGGTCTTCGTTACCCACTGCAACCTGGATTGCGTTTTCTGCCAGAACTACGACATCAGCCATCTGGGGATTGGTGAGCCGGTTTCGGATATCGAGCTTGCCGAAATGATGCTGTCGCTTCAACGGGCCGGGTGCCACAATGTCAATGTTGTCAGCCCTTCCCACATCGTTCCACAGATGCTTTCCGCTGTGGAAGCGGCGGTTGAAGAAGGGCTTCACATTCCGCTGGTGTTCAACACCGGTGGCTATGACCGCGTGGACACCCTGAAACTGCTGGACGGCATCGTCGATATCTATTTGCCGGACGTCAAGTTTTGGAATACCGATGCCGCCCGAACGTTCTGTGGGGCATCGGATTATCCTGAGGTTGCCCGCCATGCCCTGATGGAAATGCACCGGCAGGTTGGGAATTTGACTACCGACGAACGGGGTGTCGCCCGGAAGGGCATGATCATCAGACATTTGATCATGCCAAATCGAGCGGACGAAACCCGAGCGATCATGGCTTTTATTGCCAACGAGCTATCCGTCGATAGTTATGTGAACCTAATGCCCCAGTATCGACCCTGCGGCAGGGCCAGGGAGTTCAACGAGCTATCATCCGGCCTGACTGTGACCGATATCGAACAGGCGGTATCGGCGGCGAAGGCGGCCGGATTGAAGCGGATCGACAGATAGGTTGCGATAGGAACACTTGATGTCGCGATACCTCTTCTTTTCTTCAAACACCCGACGGTGGCTTTGTTGGTCGATGGCGATCGGACTGCTGCTGTCGGCATCGAGCGCCTATGGGGAACGGCTTTCGGTTGCGGTTTCAAAGGCCAATGTCAGATCGGGCCCCGGCACCAAAGGCTATGATATCCTTTGGGAAGTGGAGCGCTACCACCCCATTGAAGTGGTTCAGAAATCCGATGGATGGATTCTTTTCAGGGATTTCGAAGGGGATAAAGGCTGGATACACCAAAAGCTTTTGAGCACCCAGACCACGGTCATTACCCAAAAAAATGACTGTAATATTCGCAGCAGACCCGGAACCGACGGCGATATCCTCTTTCGGGCAGAAAGAGGAGTTCCCTTCAAGGTGCTAGAAAGAAAAGAGGAATGGATCCAAATCCAGAGCATCGATGGCGATAAAGGGTGGATCCACCAGAACCTGGTCTGGTAGCCTTCTCGGAGGCTGGTCCCAACCCCTTAATAATACCATAATTTTGGACAATTATCAGGCCTTTATTTCGTTAGGTGACAACAGCATGACAGAGACCTTTCCTCTACCGCATCCGTATCGGCAACTGGTTGTGGGCATCGGTTCTGCCCTGGTGGACATTCTTATCGATGCAGACGATGCATTTATCGGGACAACCGGGGTGCCCAAGGGAGGAATGGTATATTTCGACAGCGACACCATTGATGAGACCCTGACCGCATCAGGAGCAGACCCGATCATCGTGCCGGGTGGAGCTGCCTGCAATACAATGGTTGGTATCGGGAAATTGGGAGGTCTCAGCCGGTTTATTGGAAAGAGAGGAAATGATCGGTACGGTCAATTCTTCGAAGACAGCCTCACCACCAGCAATGTTGAACCCATGCTGATGCGAACCGCCACCCCCACCGGAAAGGTGCTCTCCGTCATTTCGCCGGATTCCCAAAGAACCATGCTGACTTGCCTGGGGGCGGCCGCTGAAATCACTCAGCATGACCTGCACCTGAACAGCTTTGCCGATGCCGCCGTCACTCTGGTTGAAGGCTATTTGGTTTACAATCCCGAGTTGTTTGAGCATGCATTGAAACGTGCGCGAAAAGCGCAAAGCCTCATTGCTCTTGATCTCTCAAGTTTTACGGTTGTCGAAGAGTGTATGGCCAATTTCGATGCTGCGGTGCGGAACTATGTGGATATATTGATCGCCAACGAAGAAGAAGCCAGAGCCTTCACGGGCGCTGCAGATGATGACTCGGCTTTAGACGAGTTGGCGAAACGGGCGAGCCTGGCGGTGCTGAAGCTGGGGCCACGCGGAAGCCGGGTAGCTTGGAATAACCATCGCTTCGACATACCGGCGGCGGGCTCTGATGGCATTGTCGACACGACCGGTGCAGGCGATCTCTGGGCCGCCGGATTTCTTTTCGGTCTGGTGAACGCTCTTCCGTTAGACCAGTGTGGCCATATCGCTTCGGCCTGCGGCTACGAGGTGTGCAGGGTCAAAGGGGCAGCGATTCCCGAGGATGGCTGGAGACGGATTTGGGCATTGCTTGACCCCGCCGTCGGCTCCGACCGCTTCCTCAAGGTTTCCGAAACGCCACATCGGTAAGCGCCCAGTCGTTTTGGTGTACCGCCATCAGCATCAATGGAGGAAAAATGGCATTTAATCGGATATCACGGGCAAGAAAGCGCGATCTCGAGAAGCCGGATGGCTTTTTGAACTGGTCGTCACGGTTTCTGCAAGCTGTCTCCCGTTACCAAACGCATCTTTTTTGGGGAGTGATCGGCGTACTTGCCGTGGTTTCCGCTGTCGGACTTTACGGGGTGTATGGACGGCGCGCAGATACCAAGGCGGCGACAGAGTTGAGCCGTCTGACCAGTGTGTATCAGAATGAAATGGTTTCCGGCACACCGCAGAGCGCTTTGGAGAAGATACAGGCGGATATGGCCATCCTCATCGATCAGTACGGTCACAGAACTCCCGGACAGATGGCAAAAGTTCTTCTGGCCGGGTATTATTTGGAAGCCCGCCAGCCCGAGAAGGCCATTGAATTTTACCAATCGGCGATGGGCGATGCCGCTGCAGGAAGCTATGTGGCGGCGGTATGCCTAAATGGGCTGGGATACGCGTATGAGGAAAGCGGGGATTTTTCGGCAGCCTTGGGGTCTTTCCAACAGGTTGCCGAAAGCCAGAGTGGTGGACTGAGGGCCGACGCGCTATACAATGCGGCACGAATGCATTCACTGCTGGGGAATATTGAAGAAAGCCGCTCCGCACTTAAAGACGCCCTTGAAGAGGATCCCGGCTATCTTTATGCTGATTTGATCAAAGCTGAGATTCCTAAGGAACGGTCAACGGGCGACTGATTGGTCGAGGGACCCAATCCTGCCAATCACCCTTTCCCTTCCCAAGGGTGTCAAAACGAAAGAAAAGGGTTGGCTCATGACTGACCGCCGCGGCGTTTCAACCGGATGGTGAGGTGATGTCGATACCGTATTTTTTTATTTTTTGATTTAGTCCGCTTTTACCGATGCCCAGTATCTCTGCAGCCTTGGACTGAACATTGCCAGCCATTTTCATTGCCCTCAGAATCATTTTTTTCTCCACCATTATTAACGTCTCGTAGAGTCTGGCATCGCCTGGAATGCCGTCGATGTGAAGTGTATTGTAGACGTTGTCTCTAAATTCCTTGGGAAGATCGGATACCCGGAATCTATCCCCGGAACACATAACCATCATACGTTCAATGACGTTTTCCAATTCTCTCACATTGCCCGGCCAACTGTAGTCGTAGAACAACCATTCCACCTCTTTGTCCATTCCTATAATCGGCTCTTGTGAGCTGCGTTCATCTGAATATTTATCGATAAAGTGATCGATCAGCAGCCGAAGATCCTCTCGCCTCTCTTTCAAAGGAGGCAGAAGAATTTTGATGACATTCAAACGATAAAAAAGATCTTCTCTGAATCGCCCCGCCTCCATTTCGTGGCGCAGGCTTTTATTTGTCGCAGCAATGATTCGAAGGTCGACTTGTATGGGCGACTCGCCTCCTACCCTCTCAAATGTACGCTCTTGAATGACACGTAGAAGTTTTATCTGAGTGCTTTGAGGAAGTTCGCCAATTTCATCGAGGAAGAGGGAGCCTCCGTTTGCCAGTTCAAAACGACCTTTTTTTCGGCTGAAAGCACCGGTGAAAGATCCTTTTTCATGACCAAAAAGTTCGCTTTCCAGAAGGGATTCGGCGAGGGCGGCGCAATTGACAGCGATAAATGGCTTCGATTGCCTTGAACTGTTGAAATGGATGGCTTTGGCAACCAGTTCTTTTCCGGTTCCACTTTCTCCTTCGATCAGCACCGTCGCCGAGGAAGGAGCGACTTTGTGGATAGTCTTAAAAACCTGATGCATGGCCTTGCTTTTTCCAATGATGTTGTCAAACCGATAGCTGGACTCGACGGTGTTTCGAAGCTGGCGATTTTCTTTTACGATTCGATACATGTCGATGGCTTTGTTGACAAAGAGAACAAGGCGATCGTTTTCAAATGGTTTTAAGACGAAG
>JASFIA010000103.1:0-7311 GCA_050122915.1 Desulfobacterales bacterium
TGCCGGTGACCGCCGTATCAAACTGGCACGATAGACATCGTTTCAGCATTTGATTGACATTGCTCATGTGATTTCCGTTGCTCGCCGTCTCATTCGACACCGCCTCTTCGTGCCTGCTGATATCTGATCTGCCGATCCCTCTTCGAATCGCATCCGAGCGCGTTATCTTTCCGCTGCGTGGCTTATCCTGGGTAGTGGATGGGAAGGACTAATCGATGACCAGGAATACAGCAATACCCGTGACCGGCCCTCGTAAGAATTCCATCGATCGCTATTCAGGCTCCCGCTCCCGTAATCGGACCCCGAGTGACCGTGGCTCCAAAGGCGGAGCCATTGAAGCGGGCTCCGACCATCAAGGACCCATGGAGGAGGTTCAAAAGCTTCGGCTGGCGTTGTCGGAGACTCGAGCACGGTTGAACGCGGCATTGAGCAACAATGCATCCTTTTTCGAGAATGCCCCTTTTGGCTGCGGCATTCTTGATTCCGCAGGCGTCATCCTAAGGGGCAATCAACGGTTGTCTTCCATCTTGGGAAAGGACGTCGAAATCCTGAAAGGGCTTGATTTTGGAACCTTCGTCGACCCGTCAGATCAAAAACGATGGGTGTCGATGCTTCATCAGCCAGACCATTCACCGGGTGGTTGCGTGATCACCATCGTTCACTCCCCTCCTGGCAGGAAGACGTTTCTTTCGGTCGTCGAATTAAGGGCTGCGGATAGGATCCTCGATGGAGATGGGAATCGGTATCCTCGCGGGTCTCTATTGCTTTCGGTAAGGGCTGCGAGCCTGCTGAGCGATACTGAACAGGCGGTCATCCACGCCAAACAGGAATGGGAGCAGACTTTTGACGCGGTCCACGATCCGATGGCGCTTATCGATGAGAATCATCGCATTGTTCGAGTCAACCGCGCTTTGGCAGATCGCCTGGGAACCGACCCCAAACAGTGTCTCGGTCGGAATTGCTATGAACTGATCCATGGGCGTAAATCGGCGATTGAAGACTGCCCTCACGGGCTTCCCCTTTCCACAGACGAATCCTACGTCCAGATGGAACGATACGAACCCAAATTGGGCGGATATTTTATCACCACAGTGACGCCTTTTCGAAGACCGGGGCGGAAGGAGCGCTGGAGCGTCCATGTGTTTCATGATATTTCGCGGCGTCGAAAGATGGAAGACGCCTTGCGCATCAGTGAAGGGCGATTTCGCGCCATCACGGAAAACACGGCGGATATTACCGCTTTGCTGCGAGGCGGCGCGTTTCATTATATCAGCCCTGCCGCTAAGAATCTCCTCGGCGTGGATCCGGAGAGTCTCATCGGCCGACGTCCCGAGGACATCATTCACCCCGAGGACTGGCCCGCCCACGAGCATTTTTTGCAGCGGGTCGAGAGAGCCGGCGGGAGAACCCTGCTGTCATCGGAAACCCGCTTCAGACATCAGGAGGGGGATTGGGTTTCCATGGAGGTCAAAGCCACTCACATGCCCGACACCCCGGGCGTCGAAGGCATCGTGGTCGTCTACCGGGATATTACCGACAAAAAACAGATGGCATTTCAGCTTCAGCAATCCTTAAAACTGGAGTCCATCGGCCGATTGGCCGGCGGTGTCGCCCACGAATTCAACAACGTCCTGGGTATTGTCATCGGAAATGCTGAACTTGCCATAAACGATCTGCCCGCGGGAAGCACCGGGAGGTCTTTTCTTCAGGAGATTCTGGATGCCGGCTTGAGGGCCAGGGACGTCGTTCGGCAACTCCTGATGTTCAGCCAGCGTACGCCTTCCGGGCGCAAAACCCTCAGTCTGGCCCCTATGGTTACGGAAACCATCAGGCTCATGAGAGCGTCCATCCCCCCCCACATCAAAATCAAATCCAAGTTCCCCGTTCCCCATGAACCGATTTCCGCCGATCCGCACCAGATTCGGCAGATGCTGATCCATTTGTTTGCCAATGCATTTCAGGCGATGGAAACAAACCGGGGCAGTCTTGATATTACCATCGAAAGAGTGACATTGGACGAAGCCGCCGTTTCTCTCCGCTTCCCAAGCCTGAGGCCTGGCAAATTCGTCGAACTCACCATCAAAGACAGCGGGCACGGGATCGCCCCCAATATGGTCGAACATATTTTCGACCCCTATTTTTCGACAAGAAAAGCGTTCAAAAACAGTGGGATGGGGCTTGCGATGGTGCAGGGTATCGTCAAAAGCCACGGTGGCGTCATTACGGTCGACAGCCAGCCGGATAGAGGAACCAGCTTCAGGGTCTATTTTCCAGTAGCCGAAACGCCCGACCGCGGGGCTTCCAGGCCGGAGAAAGTCGAGCCGAGGGGTAAGGAGCATGTCGTTCTGGTTGACGATGAAGCGATTTTGCTGAAGACCATGGGCCTTATGCTGGAAAGGCTAGGGTATGCCGTTGAGTCGTTTTCAAACCCTGAAGAGGCATTGAAACGCTTCAAAGAGAGTCCGGAGAGCGTCGATCTGCTGCTGACCGATATGACCATGCCCGAGATGGATGGGCTCGCTCTGACCGAGGCGGTGCTTGCCATCCGTCCCGAACTGCCGGTGATCATCAGCTCCGGATATTCTGAGCGGCTGACGGGTGAAGACCTCTCGATTTTCAAGACCGTCACTACCCTATCCAAGCCGTTCGACAGCTCTGATCTCGCCAACGCACTCCGGAAATCTCTCAGCGGCCCCGAATCGAACTGACCACCACCTCTCGGCTGCCCCCTCTCTGGCCCGCCTCAGTTGTGGAAGATCAGCTGTATGGGGAACGTTCCCTATCGGAGTCTCGCGGTCCTGATTCGATCCCCCGGGGGATGGCTATATTTCCCACGCAACGCACACCTTACCGTCCGATCAATGGTTGAAACTTCCTCTCCAGGCGTTATTCTCGGACTATGGACAACCAACCAAGCAAGACAGCGCTGAGGGGACTCCGGGATGACGTCGTCGTGGTCCGGTTTTTCGGCCGTATGCTAGACCATGAAACACGGCGGCTGAGTCGAATGCTTCAGCAGCAGATTCAGGTGATGGGCCACATTCGCCTTCTCTTGACCATCGAGAGCATTCGACCCTCTGGTGGAAGCGAATCCCTCCTCGAAGGGCTTCATTTCGTCAGACTGCATTCGGAAAATATCGACCGGGTCGCGGTGATCGGGGCAAAAACCCATGAGAAAACCGTGCTCGGATTGTTCAGCCTGTTTTCAGGGGTTGAGATCGATTACTTTAGCCGGGCTGAGGCTGCTCACGCCATTCGCTGGTTGAACAGCCCGTGACGGGGAATCCTATGCGTCCCCATCTCCGGCAGGCCGGGCTTTAATGCGGCCCTCTTTCATGGTGGCATCACGCGTCGATGAAATCCTTCTGCAAGACCGATGTTTTCTCCATCCGCCATGTCCCTGCATCTTTGACGCAACCAGTCGCCCATGTCGGGAATGTTGAATTCTTTGATCTGGCTCTTGTGACACTGGAGGGCGGCTAATTTCAAATCGAAGGTGTCCGTAATATCTGTCCGGTGATTGATTTCTTCGGCGCCCCAGAAGAGGGCTTCCCGAACCTTGTGGGGAAGAAGGCCGTCTTCCAGAAGATCGGGATAGGCCAGGTGATCCCTTGCAAACGGATAGAGCGCATCACAGACGGCTTGACCGGTGATGCGGTGGTCCCGGTGCCATAGATAGCGTCGGTAAGGATCGGTGGTAAGGACGGTGTGGGGTCTGAACTGCCGGATGAGACGAACGATGGCTTTCCTGAACGCCGCCGTGTCTTCGAGCCCCTGATCCGGATACCTCAAAAACACCACGGTTCGAACATTCAGGATATCTGCCGCAGCCTGCTGTTCCGCTTCCCGTATCCGCGCCAGTTCCGCGGGGGCGACGGCTGGATCCGTCGTTCCCTTTTCGCCGCTTGTGCACAGTGCATAGACGACCGACCGTCCTTCCCGGGTCCATCTCGCTACGGTGCCGGCCGCGCCGAACTCTGCGTCGTCCGGGTGGGGCGCAATCACCAGGGCATGGGTATCATTGTCCACACATCACCTCCTGTCGGGGCACGCCGCTATAAGGGCTTGGCTTCAAAGCGTATTCTGACCACCCGTACAAGGGGTGTCAATCTGGGGGATCAAGGGTCGTTTCCGATTCCAATTCGCTAGTGTCCCGCGTCTTACGATATGCGGCAATCGTTTGAAGATACTGTTCCAGAAGACGGCCGGCGGCGCTTTTCCAGGTGTAGGGCCGAACGGTATCCCGAATGGCCGATGGCCGCATCGAGGCCCGGCGCGAAAGAACCGAAGTGATGGCCGCTGCGAGGGCATCCGGTGCCCCGCTGTCTGCGATCATGCCGTTGCAACCGGCGGCAATGATCGCTTCCATTGCTCCGACACGGGTAGCCACCACCGGCGTTCCGCATGCCATTGCCTCAAGGGCCACCATACCGAAGCTTTCATAAAGGGACGGCAGAACGAGAACATCTGCTGCGCTGTAGAAGACCGGCAGTTCCGCTTGTTCTTTCCGACCTCCAAAAATCACGTGGTGGCTGACACCGTTGGCGGTGGCGACATCCCGGAGCCGTCGGGCCTCTGGCGAATGCTCTCCATCCCCTCCGACAAGGAGAAGCTGAACGGGGGTGCGGGCACACAGAAGCCTCATCCCCTGGATCAGTTCATCAAGTCCTTTCATTGCATCGAACCGACCGACGAAAAGCAGAAGGGGCAGCCCAGGGTCGAGACCTATTTTACGGCGGGCGTCGGTTTTGGCCTCCGGTTTGAAGAGCGTCAGGTCCACCCCGCAGGGAACGATGCCGATGCCTGATTCCGGAATATCATAGCAGCGAGACAGCAGTCGCTTTTCCAGCCGGCTCGGCACGAGCAGTCGTTGACAGGTCGACGCCAAATTGGCTTCGGTCCGAAGACGGATATCGGGCTCAGAGGCCATGACTACTGAATTCTTAATTTCCCCCAGGGTGTGAAACGTCGCCAGGTGGGGGACGGACCAATGGCGCTGGACTCTCGATCCCAATGTTCCTGAGACCCAGTAGTGGGAGTGAATCAGATGATAGCCCAGTTGAGTCTGCCGGCAGCGGCGAAGGTGGGTGGCAGCCGATTCCATTTCCTCAAGCAGGGCGAGGTTATCTGTTTTCCCCAAGGGGCCCATCCGAATATTCACCAGTCGCACACCGGGGCTGATATCGATTTCCTCCGGATCGGCCAGGTTCTGGCGGCGGGTGAAGATATCGATTCGATGGCCGGCGGCCCCTAACTCTCTGGCCAGTTCCCTGACAACGACGCTCATTCCTCCGGTATCTCTCGATCCCAGGGGACCGAGAGGGCTGGAATGGATGGACAGCATGGCGATGTGCAGCGGTCCCCGTGATTGATGGCCTTTCATGGACCCCCCGCCGAGTCATGGCCGACGACGACAGAAGCCAAAGGGAGTTCGAGTCCGCAAAGCCTTACCCGCCTGCCTCCGAGCCGTCGTTTATAGGGCTCGTTGCCTTTGAGGAAATCATACCGCAGGCGTCCGGATTCGATGGCGTCGCGAATGGTTGCCACCTTGCTCAGAAGCCCGACACTGAGGCCCCGGTAGCGATTGTCATAACCATTATTGTAGAGGTAGCGGGTGTCTCCATAATCGAAGCAAAGGACCGCAGCTGCAGGGTTGCGGTCGATGGATAAAAGAAAAAGCCGCAGCAGACCGGCCGCAGCGGCTGCCATCGCCAGGCGGCGAAAAAAGGACTCCATCGAGGGTGTCATGAAGTCGATTTTGTCCGGTCTGCCTGCACGGAAGATCGCCATAAACCGATCCATGCCCCATTCCGTCGTCTCGGGGTCTCTGCAGCAGGTGAAGGCGACGTTCCCGGCTTCGTTCAGACGTCTGAATTTACGACGTATCTCATGCCTTTCTTTTCCGGTTAGACCATCGAGAAAGGCGTTCCAGTCATTTGGGAGCGCCATCTCAGCGCTGGAGCCCTGGGAGGTGACCTCAAACGGGGTCTGCTTTGCCGTCATTAGCATTTCCAGATGGAGCGCTGACGGTGACCCCTCCCTCAGGGGGGTCAGGGACAGGTGGTGAACGCCGTCTTCTTGCAAATGATCGATCAGGGCGTGGAGGAAAAGGGCGGAATGGTCCGGGTGAAAGGCAAAATCCAAATAATCGCACACCTCGGGGTCTCCCACCAGTTTTCCCACGCCACCTGCCACCATTAGGGGAGCGGCACCGATCAGGCGGTCTTCCGACCAGATCGCTTTCAGACACAATCGGCTTTTCGCGCCGAAGGTGTCATGCCAAGCCGCCATCCAGAAGGGAAGTGAAAACGGGCTGGACCAGACGAGACTCCCGGTGCCTTCCTCCCAATAGCGGTGCAGTGTGTCGAAGGATTCATCGGTGACGACGATTTTAGACGGGTTGTCGGGCGTCATTGGCGGCCTGCCCGCAGTTGAAGCGTTTCGGTGGCCCCGGTTCGGGCGGCTCTGGAGAGCGCATCCATCACTGTCGCATTTCGAACGCTTTCCCTTGGTGAAAAGGGAAGGGGTCGACGTTTGAGAACCGCATCGGCAAAGGCTTCGACCATGAGCTGATACTCGTCGGCTCCCGCGATGACCACGGTGTCGCCGGTTTCCTCCTCGGTCCCTCTGACAGTGAAACGGGCGGGCTTGGACCAGGGGATAAAGGCATCGTGGGGGAGTTCGATGGCGCCCTTGTCGCCGATGACGGCAACGGTCTGCTGTAGGGCCGAGATAAAGCTGGCCTCGACGACGGCGATGGCATCGCCTCCAAACCCCATGAGAGCCGTAAGATGAAGGTCCGTCCCGTTGGCATGATAGCGTGCCAGAGCCTGGACCCGGTCGGGTTCGTCTCGGAGGAACCACCGGGCCACGCTTACGCCGTAGCAACCCACGTCGAGGAGGGCGCCGCCACCGGCAGGCTGCAGCCGGAAGTCGCTCGCTTCCTCCAGAATGGCGCTGGCCATGGGGTAGCCAAATGCCGCCTTGATGGAGCGTATGTTACCGATCTCGCGGTTTCGAATCCGGCGCCGAATGTCTTCCATCCGGGGATGAAAGCGATACATATATGCCTCCATCAGCAGCCGGTCGGCCTTTTCAGCCCTGTTGGCCATTGTTTGAGCCTCCCGGGCATTCGTGGCAAGGGGTTTTTCGCAGAGGACATGCTTGCCGCGGTCCAGAGCCTTGAGAGTCCAGGGAAGATGGAGGTGGTTGGGCAAAGGGATGTATACGGCGTCCACCCTGTCGTCCGCCAATACGGCGCCGTAGTCGTCAGCAAGGCGGGGTATGCCCAGCTCCTTTTGCAAGGGCCCA
>JASFIA010000104.1:0-7278 GCA_050122915.1 Desulfobacterales bacterium
ATCTCCCCGGTGTCGCCCTTCCGGCGATAGGTACCCAGCAGCTTGATGACCTTCCCTTCCCCGGCGGCCTTCCTTACGGCTTCCGGCGTAACCCCCGTGATGCCGACCGTAACGATGGTATCGGGCTCGATGGTCTCTCCGGTCAGTCGGCTGGTGATAAGAAACAGTTTGTTCCGGGTGTCGAGGCCCTCCACATCCAGGGTTGGATCGGTTTCAGCAATTCCCATCTCCTGGGCTGCTGTCAAGGCCGTGTCGTAGGCGCAACCGGTTTCCGTCATCCGGGAGAGAATGTAGTTGGTGGTGCCGTTCAGGATGCCGTCGACGGCGTCGATCCGGGCACCGGCCGTGCTGATTGCTCCCACGTCCAATGTGGGTAGAGCGGCGGCCGTGGCGGCGCTGATGAACAGCCCCTTTCCCGCCCGGCGGGCGGCGTCGTGGAGCCGGCGGTAGAAGAGGACCACTGGCCCCTTGTTGGCGGTCACCACATCCATGCCCTTGTCGAAGGCGGCCACGATGTGGGATGTGGCAGGCTCCCCGTCCACCAGGTTTGTGGGCGTGGCCTCGATCAGAACGTCGGCATTCACCATGGCCATTGCCTCGACTCCGCTCACGCCTGGATGCCCGACGATCTCGGTCGTCTCGACGCGTCCCCCTGCCTCGACCCTGTCGGCCATGTGGCTCCCTGAAAGACCCCCGCCCGTGTCGATCGCCGCCCCTCCGATGTCGGCGATGGCGGCAATCGATGCGTCAATGCCATAGCGCCGACGCAGAAAATCCCCTTTTTCGTCGACCAGGCGGGCAAAGGCTCTGCCCACATTGCCGAAGCCGCAGATGACGATCCGTGGTTGCGCGATCATTTGTAGCTCCTCGATATCAGGTGGTGATAATCCCCGCCGTCGATGGACGCCTCGACCACGGCAGGGCCCCGGATCTCCCTGGCGAGGGCGAGGGCTTTCCGAAGGGATTCGGGTCTGTCGGCCTTGAAAACGGGCACTCCGAAGAGCCGGTCCGCAGCGAGAAAATCACCCTTGTACATGAAGGAGCTGGCGGTGTCGACCCCTCTCCAGCCTTGCTTGACTTCGATTAGACTGAGACTCCGGTCGGCCAGAACGACCACGATGACGGGCAGTCCCAGCCGCCTGGCGGTGATGAGTTCCCCTGCCATCATCAGAAAACCGCCGTCGCCCGTGACGCAAACCGTGCATCGTTCAGGCTGACAGAGTGCCGCCGCTAAGGCGGCCGGGATTCCGAATCCCATGGATGATCCGCCGTTGGTCATGATTTGCAGGCCCGGTGCCGGAGTGCGCCAGAGCTGGCCGATCAGGTGGGTGTGTGCGCCGACGTCGCAGGTCATCACCCCGTCTTCCGGCATGAAGTCTCTTAGAATGTCGAGGGCCGCCGCAGGGCCGAAGTCCGAATGAGAGCGTCGCAGGGCGTCGAACAGATGCCGGCGGTGGTCGGCCAGCATGGTTGGGTCCCAGTCGGCGGACCTTCTGGGACCGTTGGCCAGAAACCTTAGGGATGTCTCGAGATCCCCAAGGCACTGGGCCGAGAGGCGGATGCTGTCATCCACATCCGCCGGTCTGGAATCGACGTGGACAAGGGCCACGTCGGGAAGCCAGGCCTCGTAGTTGAATTCTACGGGGTCGTATCCGATGCCGATGACCAGATCGGACTGCCTGATGACCGGGGCCAGGCGTTCGCTCTGGGCGTGAAACAGGACCCCGGCATACAAGGGATGGTCCTCGCCGATGAGCCCTTTGGCCATAGGGGTCAGCACCACCGGGGCTCCGAATCGTTCGGCCACCCGTCTTAACGGTTCGCCAAGCTTGAACCGGGCCGCCGTCAGCCCGGCGGCGATCAGGGGCCTTCTGGCGGTTTCGATGCATGCCGAAAGTGCGTTGAGTGTGTCGACATCGGGTATCAGGGTCGGCGGCAGGGTCGACGGGGGCGGATCGCCGTCGGCGGGACTGTCGGCGATATCCACCGGATGCCCGATATGCACCGGGCCGGGCAATTCCGACATGGCCACCGTCATGGCCCGCGAGGCCGTTTCGGCCACGGTCGACACCGATAGCCGCGCCGTCTCCTTGGCGATGGGTGAAAAGAGGGCCTGGTGATCGATGCCCATCTGAGTGGTTCGCTCCGCCATCGACTGACTCTGTTCGGTTGTGACGGCGATCATCGGCGATCGATCCAGCAGCGCGGAGCAGACGCCCGTGGCCAGATTGGTGGCGCCGGGTCCGAAGGTACCGTGGCAGATTGCCGGCACCCCTGTCAATCGGGCGGTCACATCGGCCATGAACCCCCCGCTGGCTTCGTTTGCCGTCAGCACGAATGCGATTCCCCTTCGGTTCATTGCGTCCATGTAGGGTATCCAGGGTCCTCCGGGGATACCGAACCCGTATCGAACCCCGCGACTGGCCAATACATCGATAAAGCGGTAGGCGACCGTATCCATAGTGCTGCCTCCTTTACGGTGAGCGAAGAAGAAGCCGTCGACGGCGATAGCACACCCCTTTGTCATCCGCAAGGTCCATCGGCTTCCCGGGCTTCTCCTGTTGACAAAGATCATGGCGACGTTTAAAGCCTTGAAATCCGGGCCATGTCCCGGTGATGATCGATTCCAGGAGACGACGGCATGAGCCAAGACGACCGGGAACCCTTCAGCGAGTTCTACCCTGACTTCAAGGTCTACCATGAACTCATGAAGGTGAAGATCAGGGACATTCTCTTGGTCTCCAGCCCCTACGATGCCTTCATCATGGAAGAGGACGGAAGCCTGGCTTCCCGCATCATCAACGAATACAGTGGCCTGAATCTCAGCCACCCGCCCCGTGTGACCCGTACCGCATCGGCCAGGGAAGCCTTCGACTTGATGGCACAGCGGCCCTTCGACCTGGTCATCACCATGCCCTACCTGGAGGAGACCGATGCCTGCTCTCTGGGGGGGCAGATCAAGAAGACCCAGCCGAATCTCCCGGTGATTCTTCTCGCCAACAGTCCCCGAAGCCTGCAGCTGCTTCCGGAAGACCGACTGTGCCGGGGCGTGGACGATACCTTCATATGGAGCGGCAATTCGGATCTGCTTCTGGCCATCGTGAAAAATGTCGAGGACCGGGTGAATGTGGAGGCCGACACCCGAAAAGCCCAGGTCCGGGTGCTGATTTTGGTGGAGGACTCCCCGATCTTCTATTCGTCCATCCTTCCGTTGATCTATAAGGAAATCGTTCGACAGACCCAGGCCGTGATCGGCAGCGGGCTAAACGAGGAGCACCGTTTGCTCAAGATGAGGGCCCGGCCGAAGATCCTTCACGCTCGCACCTTCGAAGACGCCGTATCCCTCTACCGACGCTACCGCCCTTACGTTATCGGTGTGTTGTCCGACACCCGCCTTCCTAAGGGCCGCGGGTTCTGCGACACGGCGGGGTTCGAGCTGCTGACCCTGATACGAGGCGACTACTCGGACCTGCCGCTTTTGCTTCTCAGCTCCGAAGGGGCCAACCGGGATGGGGCATCCCGGATACCCGCCGCCTTTCTGGACAAGAATGCGCCCAACCTGCTGCAGGAAATCCACGATTATTTTTTAAACCACCTGGGATTCGGGGACTTCGTTTTCAGACTGCCGGACGGTACCGAGATCGATCGGGCGTCGAGTCTGCGCTCCCTGGAACACAAGGTGACCCAGATACCGGAAGCCTCCTTGTGGTACCATGCGGAGCGAAACCACTTTTCCAGCTGGCTCATGGGGCGGTCTGAGATCAGTCTCGGCTCTTCTTTCCGGGCGGTGAGCGCGATGGAATTCTCCGATTCCAACGCCCTCCGTCACTATATCGTTTCCAGCGTCCACGCCCTACGGCGATGGCGTCAGAAGGGGGTGGTGGCCCAATTCAGGGAAGGGCTTTTTGACGCCGACGTCATGGATTTCGTCAAGGCAGGCGGAGGCTCTCTGGGTGGGAAAGCCCGAGGCCTTGCCTTCATGGCGGCGCTCCTTCAGAAGCACTCGGGATTGAGCGAGCGGTTTGACGATGTGTCGATCCGCATTCCCCGAACCTTCGTCATCACCACCGAAGGCTTCGAGTCCTTCGTCTCCGAGAACACCCTGTCGGCGCCTTCCGTGGCGGGGCTCTCCGATGCCGAAATCGCCCGTCGGTTTTTGTCCGCCAGAATGAGCGACTGGCTGACCGCGACCCTGGCCTCCTATCTGGATCAGGTCCGTTTCCCGCTTTCCGTTCGTTCCTCAAGTCTTCTGGAGGACGCTCATTTCCAGCCCTATGCGGGGCTCTATGCCACTTACATGATACCGAACAACCATCCGGACCCTGAGGTTCGCCTGCGCCAGCTCAGCGATGCCATCAAATTGATCTACGCCTCCACCTACATGGAAGGTCCCAGGGCCTATGCCAAGTCCACCGGCTCCCAACCCCAGGAAGAGGCCATGGCCGTGGTGATTCAGGAACTGGCCGGAGAGCGACACGGTCAGTTTTTCTATCCCGCCATCTCCGGTGTCGCCCAATCCCACAACTACTATCCCATCGGCCCGATGAAACGGGAAGACGGCATCGTCCAGATCGCTATCGGCCTGGGAAAAACGGTGGTCGACGGGGGGCGAGCCCTCCGGTTTTCCCCGGCATTCCCGGAAGTGTTGCCCCAGTTCTCCTCCGTAGAGGACATGTTGACCCACACCCAGCGGACGTTTTATGCTTTGAAACTGGACGGGTACGGCGATTCCCTGACCTTGGGGGAGGACCGCAATCTCGTCAAGCGGTCCATCGACGACACGCTTGATGAAGACCCTATCCGGTCCCTGACAAGCACCTACGTCGCCGAGGACCATCGGATCCGGGATTCCGGCTACCTCAGGGGGCCAAAGGTCGTCGCCTTCGCTCCCATCCTCAAGTACCGGCAGTTTCCGCTTCCGGAGATTATAAGGGAGCTGCTCGACTTGGGGCGGCAGGGAATGGGCTGCCCCGTTGAAATCGAGTTCGCCGTCAATCTCGGGACGAAGCAGGCCCCGAGGCGGGATTTTTGTTTTCTCCAGATGCGGCCGGTGGCCGTCGGAGGCGACAGAACCCTTGTGGACATCACCGCCGGAGACATGACGGCCCCCATCTGTTACAGTGAACAGGCTTTGGGAAACGGTCTCTTTGGCCCCTTTGATGCCGTGGTCTTTGTGAAGCCCGACGATTTCAGGGCCGAGGCCACCCGGCAGATCGCCGAGGAAATCGGGAAGGCCAATGCCATGCTGGGCGCCGAGAACCGCCCCTATCTTCTGGTGGGGCCGGGCCGCTGGGGGTCGGCGGACCCATGGTTGGGGATACCCGTCCTTTGGCGGCACATTTCAGGGGTCAAGGCCATTGTTGAAATCCGAGGCGACGGCTTGAACGCCGAAGCCTCCCAGGGGTCCCACTTTTTTCAGAACATCACCGCCGTTGGTATCCCTTATGTCACTGTCGACAGGAAGGCGGGCGACTGGTTCCATTGGCAGCGGATCACGGGTTTGCCGGCGCTGCTGGAAGGAAGATATACACGAACCATCCGGCCGCCGAGAGGCCTTGTGCTCAAAGTCGACGGACGGGAGTCGAAGGCGGTATTGATCGAGACCAAGGACCATCAGGCGGCGCGGGGCTGACCGACAAGCAGCGATCGGGGAGTGTTGCGCCCCGGCGTTGAAACCAACCGATAGGGAAAGGGTAGAGGGGGAAATCACCATGGCAGAGATCTTAGGCGTTATCAAGGACAGGGACCCGGGGGAGCGGGAGTTCCATCAGGCGGTGCACGAAGTGCTCGAATCCGTCGAACCGGTCTTGGAAAGAAATCCCGAGTACCGGCAGCAGGCGGTGCTCGAGAGAATTACAGAGCCCGAGCGGGTGATCCTTTTTCGGGTACCCTGGATGGACGATCAGGGACAGGTTCGCGTCAACCGTGGATTTCGAATCGAGATGAACAGTGCCATCGGCCCCTACAAGGGTGGGTTGCGGTTTCACCCGTCGGTCAACCTCAGTATCTTAAAATTTCTTGCTTTCGAGCAGGTGTTCAAAAACGCACTTACCACTTTGTCCATGGGGGGGGGAAAGGGAGGGTCCGACTTTGACCCCAAGGGAAAGTCTGATGCGGAGGTGATGCGGTTCTGCCAGAGCTTCATGACCGAGCTTTCCCGCCACATCGGTCCCAATACCGACGTACCGGCCGGGGACATCGGCGTGGGCGCGCGGGAAATAGGGTTTCTTTTCGGCCAGTACAAGCGGCTTAAAAACGAGTTCACCGGTGTACTGACGGGTAAGAGCCTGGGTTGGGGGGGCAGTCTGATTCGTCCCGAAGCCACAGGCTTCGGCAGCGTCTATTTTGCCGCAGAGATGCTCGCCACCAGAAGCGAGTCTTTACAGGGAAAGGTGTGCCTGGTTTCCGGCTCGGGCAACGTGGCCCAGTTTACCGCTGAAAAAATCATTGAGCTTGGTGGCAAGGTGGTCACCCTTTCGGATTCATCCGGCACCATCCTGGACGAGGAGGGCATCGACGCCAAGAAACTGGCTTTCGTCAAACGACTCAAGAATATCCGCCGGGGCAGAATCCGCGACTACATCGACGAATACCCCCAGGCGGTCTACACCGAAACCGATCCGGCGATGGACCACAATCCCCTGTGGAACCACAAGGCAGACTGCGCCTTTCCCAGCGCGACCCAGAACGAGATCAACGAGAAGGATGCCCAAAATCTATTGAAAAACGGGGTCTGGCTCGTCTGTGAAGGCGCCAACATGCCCTCGACCCCCGAAGCCATCGAGGTGTTCATCGACAACAAGATTCTCTATGCGCCGGGCAAAGCCGCCAATGCGGGAGGGGTGGCCGTGTCGGGCCTGGAAATGGCCCAGAACAGCATGCGGCTTTCCTGGCCGCGGGAAGAGGTGGACGGCCGGCTCAAGATGATCATGAAGAGTATTCACCAGACCTGCCTGGATGCCGCCGCCGAGTACGGCCATGAAGGGAATTACATGATGGGGGCCAACATCGCCGGATTCGTCAAGGTGGTCAACGCCATGCTGGACCAGGGGCTTGTCTAGATGTCATTGCGGTGCTGCCGGCGGGCGATGCCTGGATCTCCCGGTCCGAGGCGGTCTGCCGAGGCTGCCCGATGGATGCGAATGGGCCGTCAATCACCAAAGCGGAGATGAGCCTCGGCCACCGAACCGGTTTCGGTGACGGTGAGAGCCACCAGTTCCCCGGGACCTCTTGGGGGATGGCTCGGACCCTCAAGACCCTCGTAGAGCGCCTTGACGG
>JASFIA010000105.1:0-7251 GCA_050122915.1 Desulfobacterales bacterium
GGTTGTGGGAAGCCAATCCGCGGCACACGATTCAGGGGCGGCACTTTGTCGCCGCCCGCACTGCCATAAACCCGCACCCTTCCTGCATAGCATCGTGACAGACCGGGCCCGGAAACTGTCAACACGATTGTCACCCCCTTTGGTCGTTATTTCATTTCGATGTGTGTCGGTGGGTCACTCAATCAATTGAACGGTTTCTCCATTCGAAGCAACTTTGAATTCGGAGACACAATGATGCGAGAACAGCCAGTGATCAAGAAGATCCTCGTAAACATGGGAGCAGACGGAGAGCCCGACGATCAATCGGAATTGCTGATCCCCTGCCTTTGGGGTTCCAATGGCGATATCTTCATCGGCATCGATAGCCATGAGACATACCGTTATGGATTCATGGCTTACCTGGGATTCGGAATCGAGCCCAATGAAGTGCTCTCGAGGCTTGATAAAACGCCGGGAAACCCGGATCGGGCTATAGACATTCTGATGCACTATTTTCAGCAAATTCAACAATTCAGGGTCGGCAGTGTCCTTTCCATCGATTTTGAGGATGACGGCGTCTTTTTCCTGAAAATGGTTGCGGACAGAGTGCCGAACCCCTCGGTCCTCCCGTAATCCTCTTTTGGGGCATGGATCAGAAGTCGTTTTCCGTTCGATTTTTGGATCGCTTTGGGGTATGTCTTCCTCCTGTGGATCGGTTCCAGGCGGCGCAGGACGCAGCGCCGCTGACGGAAGGTTTGATGGTATAGAGAAGAAAGCGCCGGAAGGGTTCGCCGGCGAAATCCCGAAATGCCCGCAGCCTATAGAGAAATCCTGTTGCTTTTGGCAGTGGCCTCCCTTCTGGCCTTTGCCACCAATGCCCTATCGCCCGGAGGTATTGCCCTCGTCGGACAGTGGGATGCCACAGAAGGGGTGGTGTCGGCCTTTGGGAAAAATGCCCCCATTGACCCCGGGATTGAAATCGACGATATCGATATCGCCAAGCAGAGGTTCGACAGCGGCGACACCGTCTTCGTCGACGCCCGTCCTTCGGAGGTCTTCCAGGAAGGCCACATATCCGGGTCCGTGTCACTTCCGGTTCGCCGTTTCGACGACACGATCATGGCATTCATGGATGCCCATCCGGTGGAGACGCCCCTCGTCACCTATTGCTCGGGGCGGTCCTGTGAGGACAGCCACCAATTGGCGCAGCTCCTGCGGGAACTCGGATATGAAAATGTCCGGGTCATGGTTGACGGCTATCCCGACTGGAAAGCGAAAGGGTATCCCGTTGAGTAGCCGATGGCTGGATTCAGATCGGGTTGAACTGGCGGCCCGGTGGCTTTTAGGCGGTGCCTTTTTGGCGGCAAGCATCCACAAGGTGATCGACCCGTCAGGTTTCGCCAAAGTGCTTTTCGGCTATGACCTTCTGCCGGGCATCGTGATCAACCTAACCGCCATCTTGCTGCCCTTTATGGAATTGGTTGCCGGGGTCTGCCTTCTGGCCGGGGTATTTCCCCGATCGGCGGCGAAGATTCTCTCCGTGCTGCTGGTGTTCTTCACGGCGGCTGTCGCCTACAACTGGTCCAGGGGGTACCAGTTCGACTGCGGCTGTTTCTCCACCGGCACCACCGATTCCGTGTCCTCTCCCCCCCTCACCATCGGACGGAATCTCCTCCTTCTCGCCTGCGCCTGGCTCGTGATCCGTTTCAGGGGAGAGCCCCTGTTTCAATGGTTCCCGTCATTGGATTAGGGACACCGCCGGGCATCAGCCGAGGGCCACATCGAGGGTCATCATCACGGCGAACCCCAGCATGGCTCCCACTGTGGCCGCATCGGTGTTCTTCTCCAACTGGGATTCCGGGATCAACTCCTCGACAACCACAAAAATCATGGCACCGGCTGCAAAGGACAAGGCATAGGGCAGAAGGGGCCGCATCAATATCACCGAGGCCGCCCCGATAACGCCAGCCACAGGCTCGACCACGCCTGAAAGCTGTCCATACCAGAAGCTCTTTAACCGAGAAAATCCTTCTCTTCTGAGCGGCACGGACACCGCAGCGCCCTCCGGAAAATTCTGAATCCCGATCCCTAGCGCCAAGGCCATGGCACCCCCGAGGGATGCGGACGGCAGATCATAGGCCACCGCGCCGAAGGCAACGCCCACGGCCAACCCTTCCGGTATGTTGTGGAGGGTAATGGCCAGCACGAGCAACACGCTTCTGCGCCAAGTCGTACTGATTCCTTCGGCCTCTTCCTTGGGAAACCCGATGTGAAGATGGGGCAACAGCTTGTCCACGATCCAAAGGAATGCGCCACCGGAAAGAAAGCCAACAGTGGCGGGTACCCAAGACGGAAGGGGGAACTCCTCCGCCATCTCGATCGCCGGGGCCAACAGAGACCAGAAACTGGCGGCGATCATGACGCCAGCTGCAAAACCCAGCATGCTGTCGAGCACTTTCCGGTTGATTGTCCTGAAAAAAAATACCACGCCCGAACCCAGAGCTGTGAGAAACCACGTAAACAGGGTTCCCACCAACGCTTGAGTGATTGGCGACTGACCAATAAACCATTGGATCATTATGGCATTTCCTTTCCATTGTAGATTAGGGACACCCTCTTGATTTAATCGGCGCTTACTGCACGATTCGCCTGACGGACGTCAAGCGACTGACGGTTTGGCTGGTCAGGAGGCGGAATGTCCCAACGCCCGGGTCGAATTGAATACGGCCAGAAGCGCTGTTCCCATGTCGGCAAATACCGCCTCCCACATGGATGCCAGACCAAACGCGCCGAAGGCGACAAAAATGCCTTTGACGGCGAGGGCCAGGACGATATTCTGCCACACCACCCGCCGGGTCTCCCTGCCGATCGTCAATGCCTCGGCCATCTTGCTCGGAGAGTCGGTCATGAGAACGACATCGGCCGTCTCGATGGCCGCCTCGGAACCAAGAGCCCCCATGGCCACCCCGACATCCGCCCGCGCGAGCACCGGGGCGTCGTTGATCCCGTCTCCGACATAAGCCACCTTGCCACGGTTCTGATGCGCCGCCATGATGGCTTCCAGCCGACTCACTTTCTCCTCCGGAAGCAAACCGGCATGGAAGCCATCCAAACCCAAGGATGCCGCCACCTTGGCCGCTGCACATTCGTTGTCGCCGGTCAGCATCATCTGCCGCTTGACGCCTATCCGACGAAGCCGGGTGACGGCCTTTTCCGAGTCCGGCTTAAGGTGGTCGCCCATCAGTATAAACCCGGCATAGCTGTCGTCGACCACGACGTGTGCCACCGTCTGATCGAACGCACACCGGTCATGGAAAACGCCCTGCTGGTGAAGAAGCGCATCATTTCCCACCAAAACCCGACGCCCGTCATACTGGGCACGAACCCCCACGCCGCCCATGGCTTGGTGGGGCCCAACCCGATCAGCGTCAACGCTGAGGTTTCTTGCCGCAGCGGCCCTGAGAATGGATGCAGCAATCGGATGGCTGCTGTGGAGTTCCGCAGCCGCGGCGAAAGTAAGCAGCATATCCGCCGAAAACCCATTGACGGGGGCAATGGTATCGACCTCGAAGACCCCACGAGTGAGAGTGCCGGTCTTGTCGAAGACAACCGTGTCCACCTGGGCCAGGGCATCGATATAGTTGGATCCCTTGACCAGGATTCCCTGACGGGAAGCTCTCCCGATGCCCCCGAAATAGCCCAATGGAATGCTGACCACCAGCGCACAGGGACAGGAAATAACAAGAATGACGAGGGCCCGGTAAATCCACTCGGAAAAGGCTGCACCGTCGACGAACAATGGCGGAAAAACGGCGATGACGGCCGCCAGGGCAACAACGGCCGGAGTGTAATATCGGGCGAAGATGGTGATGAATTTCTCGGTTGCGGCTTTTCGGGCGGCAGCGTTTTCCACCATGTGGAGCACCCGGGAGATGGAAGATCTCTCGAAGGGCATGGAGACCCTCACCGTCAGTGAAGACGCCAGATTGATCACACCGGCCATCACGGTATCGCCCGGCTTCACGCTTTTGGGAATGGGTTCGCCGGTGAGCGGCGAAGTGTCCACCTGAGAGGTGCCGTCAATCACTTCTCCGTCCAGAGGGATCTTTTCCCCCGGCTTGACCAGAAGGAGATCACCCACCCTGACATCTTCCGGCGCCGTTTGGACCAGTGTCCCGTTCACTTTGACAAAAGCCTTGTCGGGTCTTGCGGCCAGAAGCGCCCGGATGGATCGCCTGGACCGGGAAACCGCCAATTCCTGAAGCAGTTCTCCCACCTTGTAGAAGATCATGACCCCAACGGCTTCCGATACGGCGCCGATAGCCATGGCACCCACAGTGGCGATCACCATGAGGACATTCTCGTCGGCGAAGCCGCCTCTGCGGAGGGTTCGAAACGCCCCGGCAATGACGTTCCAGCCCGCCAGAAGATAGGCGGCAGCGGCAATCACCAGCACCCACGGCGTCGGTTCGGGCCTTCCCATGAGCCCTTCAAATGCCAGCACTGCACTGAACAAGGCCGATGCGCCGACAAGGACTACTACTTCCCTCTTCAGGCGGTAAGTGCCTGGATCCGTCGCCGCCGGGGCCGGGCCGGCGGGTCGAAGAATCGGTTCGACATGGGGATCGATTCGCTTGACTTCGTCCAGGACCGCCTGAATGTCCGTGGCATTCACATGAAGGGTCAGAGTGGCGAAATCAACGCTCGCCTCATGGACGCCGTCGATGCGGTTGATACCGGCTTCAATTTTGGCTGCGCAGCTGGCACAATCGAGATGTTTGAGAAAAACGCGCTCGGTTGACGGTACCATGACTTATACCCGTTCGGGAAATAGCTCTTGGATGTGTTCCATCCCCAAATTGAGCACTTGGCGGATGTGCTCATCGTCCAAGGAATAGTAGATAACCCGGCCGTCCCGTCGCATCTTGACGATGCGGGCTTGCTTGAGCGTTCTCAGTTGGTGAGAAACCGCAGATTGCTTCATGTTTAAAAGCGCACACAAATCGCAGACGCACATCTCCGATTCGCTCAATGCCCAGAGGATGCCGATACGGTTGCCGTCGCCGAAGAGTTTGAAAAAATCGGCCAGGTCCCCCAGGGAGTCGCGGGGTGGCATGCGCCTCCCGACGGCCCGAACCAACTGACGGTGAATCCCTTTTTCCAAACAGGCAGAGAAGGCTGACGACGGCCCCATGGCGTCTCCTCGGGCGATGCCCTTTACTGAGTGATATATGAATATGTGATCATATATTGTCAACACCGTGGAATGTCAACGGCTATCAACCACCGAGAGTCCATGTCGGTTGTCGATAGAGCGCTGGAGCCCGAGCCCGCGTCCCCGAACAGAAAGGCCGTCGTCGGATGGGGACGGGAAGGGATGGAAGCCATTGCCACCAGGCATGCGGATCTGATAAGGGGCCATCAGCACCACTAAGGTTTGTTGAGGGACGATCCAGCCGGACATGTGAGCCGTGCTTACCTCCGACGCCGATGCCCCAAGACCGAACCTAATCAGCGCAGAAAAAGGGAGACTTTTTCATGCTTAAGCGTCTTCGCGTGTTTTCGGGGCTTTCCAACCCGGCGCTCGCCCTCGACATTTGCACCCACCTTGGCATTGGATTGAGCCGATTGGACATCTCCCGGTTTTCGAACGACAACCTTTCCGTACAGGTACTAGACAACGTCAGGGAGCGGGATGTTTTCGTGGTGCAGTCATTCAGTGAGCCGGTCAGCGATCATATCATGGAACTTTTCATCATCATGGATGCACTGAGAAGCGCGTCAGCCAAGCGCATCACGGCGGTCATTCCCTATTTTTCCTACGCCCGCTCCGACAAAAAGGACGCCCCCCGCATCTCTATCGCCGGTCGCCTTGTGGCGGATCTCGTCAAAACCGCTGGCGCGGGAAGGGTGCTCACCGTAGACCTCCATTCGGAATCGGTTCACGGTTTCTTTAGCGTGCCTGTGGACCACCTTACGGCCATTCCTCTGATCGCTGATCATTTCAAGGCGCACATGGCGCTGTCCAATGTCGTGGCCGTTGCCACCGACGCCGGCGGCGCCAAGCGGGTCGGCAAATTCGCAAAACGGCTGAATGTGCCGATGGCGATCATCGACAAGCGGCGAACCGGAGATACCGAAGTCGAACAGGGGCTGGTGGTGGGGGATGTCAACGGAAAAGACGCCCTGATTTTTGACGATGAAATCTCCACCGGCGGCACCCTCGTCGCCACTGCCGATACGCTCTGGGCCGCCGGGGTCCGTCGACTGATGGTCGGGGCCACGCACCCGGTATTCTGCGGTCCGGCCGTAGAGAACCTGAACGGGGCGCCCATCGAAAAAATCGTCGTCACCAACACGGTTTCCATAGCGCCGGGAAAAACCATCAAAGGACTCTCCGTCCTATCCGTCGCACCCCTTATCGCGGAAGCCATCCGTCGAATCCATACCGGTGAGAGCGTCGGTGCCTTGTTTGAATAGCGCCCTCCTGTCATCAATCCCCCGAGACGCGCCTTTCGGGCGGGGATACCGAAGTCATCCGTCAAGCCCTGCCCGGGAATGCCCGGGCGTTATAGACTATCTCAAGACGGTATCGCCGAGAAGAGGGGCTATCGGAGGTTGGTGGCGCAGGGTCAGACTCCGGGCTCGGGGAGACGGCCGCCGGGCCATCGGAATCCAGCGCTTTTTGGGTTCTGGAGTTATCCGGAATGCTTCCAAGGGTCTCAATCCGAAGGCAAGAGGATGTGGAATCGGATGCCGGACAAATTCTCCGGCTCCTATCAGCCGCCCCACTAAGGAGACGGCGCTTGAGGGAACCGTTCGGGAGATTCCAAGAACAAGCGAAGCAGTCGATTGAGATCGGCGGCATTTACAAAGCTGTCTCGACGGGTCACGATCTTCCCTTCCGGATTCATCAGCAGAACATTCGGCGTGCCGTCCTGACGGAACCGGCTCTTTAGGTCCGGGTCGTCACCGGTATCGATGCTGCACCAGACGAACCGATCGGAAAAACGCCTGATTCTCGGATCGGTCATGGTTTCTGAAAACAGTTTTTCACACCAGTGGCACCCTTCCCTGTGCAGCACTGCCACTTGCGGCCGATCTTCCAGGAAGGCTTTCTCCTGACAGCGGTGAGGGTCCGCTATCCAGTCAAGGACTACGTCGTCGAGGTCGGCTGCGGCAACCCGCGCCGTCACTTCCGCGTCCAGGACCAGCGCCTGGCCGGCCATGGGGTGATTGAAGTCGACGGTGAACCGGTCTTTTCCAATGTCG
>JASFIA010000106.1:0-7226 GCA_050122915.1 Desulfobacterales bacterium
CCGTGGATCCCTGAAAAAAATCGCTCAGGGCCGTCTGCCGGGGGTCGATCAAGTCGATGGTGGCCACCTGCAGCCACCTATTGCCTGCGGGCACTGTGGTCAAGGCGCTGATAGCGAAACGCACACCGCCCTGGTCCCCGGCCTCCTCGCCATCCCTTTTGAAATAGGTTGCTGACAGGTGGCTTCCCAAGGCTTCGAGAGCCCCCGTTAGGGGGGTCTCAGGATCGATGTCGAAGGCTTTCGGTTCTGTCAGAATCCACTCGGGATGCACAGAAAAGACCATTACAGGCTCATGGCCGATGGTGGGCTCGGACTCGGTAGACGGTGAGCCGCCGCAACCCGCAACCCCTATCATGACCGCTATTGTGAAGATGAGGGATGCATGTCTTCGCAAATGGGCAGTTGTCATCATCGTTTCTGTGCCGCTGTAGGGACGTCTTTCCGCCTTCCCGGGTCCCAGGACCCCATGGTTTCAAACGGCCGGTATCGGCCTCAATCCCGAAATTCCAGAAAAAGCCTCTCGCTCTGGCCATCGATTTCCGGTTCGTTGTCTTTCCAGTTGTATATGCGGCAAGCGTCACCCTGGTCCGATGGCAAAGAACAGCCGATGAAGGGCATTATCGGATCTCCCGCGGTCGACTTGAAATTGAGCATAAGGGCCTTGCTTTGAGGGAACCGGTCGAATTCCATCAACTGAATGAAGAAGACCGAACTTTGACCTCGGAAAAAATCGCTGTTGTCTCTGATTTCCAGTATCCGGGATTTGAAAGCATCAAAGGCGGTTTCAACGCCGCCGGCTTCGATAATGAGGTCGAATTCTCCATGCCGCCGTTCCTTCTCCTCAATTTCATCCTGGTTGGTGAGATAGTAGAATTTTCCGATGTAAATCATTCCTCGCGTCTCCTGACCTTTGGGGTTATCTCATCGAATACCGGATGCGTCGACTATCGAATAGCGGGGTAGATTAGACCGATCAATCCCACCATGTCAAATGCGATAGGGATTGCCCGAGGCCGTGGAATCGGATACTAATGACATGGACTTGAAATCACAACGGATATGGAGACGGTTATGGTGGCAAAGTTTATCGGGATCGCATGCTGCTGGCTGCTGTTGCTGGGGGCATGCCAGTCGAGCACGACGCTCAAGCCAGACTTCTCCGTCGTAGACACGGACGACAGTGGCGCGATTGAGTGGCGCGAATTCAAGGATACGTCTCCGGATGGGACTCCCAAGGAATTTCTTCTGGTTGATGAAAACAAGGACGGTGTCATCAGTCGGGACGAATGGCGGTCGATAGATTGAACGATGGATACCGACCATGACTCCCGTCGATCACATTACCGACTGACGATCAAAAGGTCCAAGCAGGAAAATCCTCGATCCATCGCACCACCGTCAATAATTTTCGATGACCCTCCCCCGCTCCACCATTTGCTGGACGTTCTGCCCGGCGGCCACGGTGGTTTTTACGGTATTGGCCATGATGGCGACCAGCGGATCGTCCTCTCCCAGCGCGTCGACGCAGCGGTCGAGCAGGTCCCTGCCCGAGTTGACGAAGGCCTGGATGTCCATCAACAGCTGTTTCCTCAATTCATGCTTTGCCCGCTCCTCTTCGATAATGGCATTCAATCGGCGGATGGAATATTCGACAAGAGCATCCCGAGGCATTTGGAAAAGCTCCGAAGCCGATTCGAGTTTCAGCAAGGTGCTTCGACTCAGAACGAATGTTTTTTGGGTTCGCTCGAGTTCCTTGAATCGATCCGGCCGAATTTGTTTGGCAATCGTGTCCAGTGAGCGGCTGTCTTCGATAAGGTGATCGAACAGCGACTTTTGTTTGATCCCCAGATGAACGGAAACGATGGCAATGGTATCGATGGCCTTTTCCGTCAGTTTGAACGTCGCTCTAACCGACTGCTTACCCCTTAGATCGGATGAGGAGGGTCCAGGCAGATCGATTCTGAATGTGGTGGAACGTCGTTTTGCTGACACGTTGCCTCCCTTTTGGAAGAATCGGTTTCAAGACCGTGAACTCATTACTTTTATATAATAACTTTCTTTAATAATGTAAACAAAATTTACCATTGTCCGATGTGCAACCAACCGCCCGGGGTGCCGCCATGCCCATGGTTTGGTGCGGCGTCTAAAAACCGGCTGCTTGGGGAAATCGGCATGCAAACGGGATTGACCGAGGGAAATCGGAACGAGACGGGCGCCGAGTGATCATTTGGGGACACATTGGCCTATGGGCGAGGGGTGGACGAGATGCCGACGTCCAATGTTCGACCTACCCGGAGGGTCAGCCCGAATCCATTCAAGGTATGTGAATGAGGACCGGCGCCGGCTGCGCAGTCCTCGCCTCTTTGATAAGGGGCGGGCGATGGCCCTGGGAAGGTTACTGGCGCACCTTTGTTTTCCCGCTCCCGTCTTTGATGATACGAACGCGATCCCCGACGTTGAAGACCTGGTCCGCTTCTTGAACGACGACGATCAACTCCCCGCTGTCCATTTCCACTTCCAGTTCCACGGCGTCCCTGCGAGTGATCCCCTCTTCGGCAGCGGCGCCCACGGCGGCGCCAGCAATAGCGCCGGCAACCGTTGCCAGAGCCCTGGCGGTGCCGCCGCCCACCGTGTTTCCCACCACGCCCCCTGCCACTCCTCCTCCCGCCGCTCCGACGCCGGAGCGCGTCCCTTCGATAGACACCCGATCCACCCTCAGCAGGGTTCCGTAGTACACCGAAAGGGATCGACCCGCCTGGTCACGGTTGTAGGCGTTGGAAGAATAGCCGGGAGCACAACCTGCCACGGCGATGGGTATCAGACACACCAAAACCATAAAACGGAAACCGCTAGACATCGGTATCATCGGCTACTCCTTCGGTTCCTGTGGGGTTGACGGCATCGGTAATGAAAACGACGGATTCGATTCTCCTGGTAACATTTGCCCCCCTCCGCTGAACGCAAGGGGTATGGTACAGTATAAACATGTGAACGATGCACCGGGTTGTCAGGCTGCAGGTCTGTAAACGCCCTATTGGGTCACGCGTTGCCCCCGACGGCAGAAGATCCGAAGCCACTCGCCTCAAGCCGTCCACGGCAGACCGTTTCCTTGGCTGCCACCCGACAATGGCGGCGATAATTGCCAAGTGGCCGGTAACGGCATCAGCGAAAAGGGGTGCCCCTCTCCGAGAACAGAAAAAATGGGGTTTCCGGCAAGGCTATAACCGAAAACCCCAATCGTTGTGAAGTGGTGCCGGAGGGGAGACTCGAACTCCCACGAGCATAAGCTCACTAGATTTTGAGTCTAGCGCGTCTACCAGTTTCACCACTCCGGCAAAACGGAAGGCATTATGGAGGATGTGGATTCGTTTGTCAATTTCAGAGAACACCAAATGCGGATACCGGTCACGGGCTTGCGCCGGTCGAGGCCTCTTGAATCTCTCCCGAGGCGATAACGCCTTCGCGAAGGATGCGGACCGGCGACTCGACCACGTCGACAACGGTCGAGCCGGAGCAGGACTCAAGGCGCCCCGCATCCAGGATGATATCGGCGGCGGCGGCCACCGACGGTGAAAGATCCTGTATGTCCCTGGCGCCGGGCTGTCCCGATATATTGGCGCTCGTGGCCGTGATGGGCTCACCCACGGCAAGAACCAGGTCCCTCGCCACCGGGTGCCATGGAAGTCGAATGCCAATCTTTCCGGAACCGGCGGTGAGGACATCCGGCAACCGTCCGGCATCACGAAAAACCAGTGTCAACTGCCCTGGCCAGAAGCGGTCCATAAGGCCTCGGGCCTCCGCCGTAACGGAGGCCACCAGCATGTCCAGAGCCGCCCGCTCCGGAATCAAAATCGACACCGGTTTTCGTTCAGAGCGATTTTTGGCGGCGAACACCTTCTCCACAGCCGCTGCATCCATGGCACGGGCGGCCAGGCCATAGAGGCAGCGGGTGGGAAACACCACGAGACCCCCACGGCGTATCACCTCGGCGGCAGCGGCGATTGCTGACGATTGGGGCTTCCATGGATCGACGGTCAGAATTGGGCATCTTCGGTGCATTTGCGCTCACCGTTTCCCAGGAGCGGTGTGTCCTGACTCACCCATTTTAACCGTCAGACCCGGTTGATGCCCGCCGCCTTGCGGTCAACCTCCAGGGCCATCTCCTCCTTGTAGGCAATCAAGTCTCCGGCCAGGCGGGGATCCGACAGGGCCATCATCTGCACGGCAAGAAGGCCGGCATTCCTCGCTCCCGGTTTTCCGACCGCCATGGTGGCCACGGGGATCCCCGGCGGCATCTGGACGGTGGACAGGAGGGCATCGAGTCCGCTGAGAGCCGAGGAATCGATGGGGACCCCGATAACCGGCAGTGTCGTGTGGGCGGCAATGACCCCTGCCAGATGGGCAGCATGGCCTGCGCCGGCGATCAGTACCTGGAGTTTCCGGTCGGCGGCCGACCGGGCGAATTCGGCAGCCCGCTCAGGGCTTCGGTGGGCCGAGGCAATGGTCATTTCATAAGGGACGTCAAACGCCTTGAGAACGGATGCTGCCGCATCCATAACGGGAAGGTCGGAATCGCTGCCCATGAGAATCCCGACGCGGGGAGGCGCTTCCAGACGGGCGAGGGCTTTTTGACCGATGTCGCTCCGGTGCTGCTCCCCCTTCCAGGAGATTTTGTCCACTGCCAGATACGCTCGCCTGATGGCCTCTTTAACCGTTTGACCCAATGCGGTAACGCCAAGGACTCGGCCCCCGTTGGTGACGATGGCATCGTTTTTCCTGGCGGTTCCCGCGTGGAAAACCATTACGTCTTTCATCCGGCCGGCCTTGTCCAGTCCAGCGATCGGAATCCCTTTTTTGTAGGGTCCCGGATAGCCTTCGGCGGCCATGACCACGCAAACAGTCGCCCGATCATCAATCTCGATTCGGCAGTCCTCCAACCGTCCTTCTACCGCCGCCAGCATCAGCGGCACCAAGTCGCTCTTGAGGCGCATCAGCAGCGGTTGGGCTTCGGGATCGCCCAATCTGGCATTGAACTCGAGAACCCGGAGGCGGCCCCGATCGATCATCAGGCCCGCATAAAGAAATCCCTTGTAGGGTCTCCCCTCTGCGGCCATAGCCCTGACCGTGGGAATCATCACCTCATCCATGATCCGGCGATGAAGTATCCGGTCCACAAGGGGAGCCGGAGAGTAAGCGCCCATGCCGCCAGTGTTCGGCCCTTTGTCTCCGTCAAAAATAGCCTTGTGATCCTGCGAAGACGGGAGTGGCAGAATGGTCTTGCCGTCGGTGAACGCAATAAAGGAGGCCTCCTCACCGACGAGACACTCCTCCACGACAACCCTGTTGCCGGCATCACCAAATTCTTTATTGATCATGATGCGTTTTAGGGCGTCGATGGCCTCTTTTTCCTTCTGGCACACAATCACGCCCTTGCCGGCGGCCAGACCGTCGGCCTTGACCACAACAGGCGCCCCGACAGACCGGATGTAGGCCTCAGCGGGCTTGTAGGCGGTAAAGATACGCCCCACTGCCGTCGGGATGCCGTATTTGTCCATCAAACGTTTACAGAAAGCCTTGCTGCTTTCGATCTCGGCGGCTTTGCCGCTGGCACCGAATATCTTTAGCCCTTTGGCCTCGAAAGCGTCAACGACGCCATTGGCCAGGGGCGCCTCGGGTCCGACAACCGTTAGATCGATCCCATTGTCTACGGCAAAGTCCAGAAGTCCCCCGACATCCTCCGCTGAAATCGGCACACAGGTAACCCTGGAACCCATCCCGGCGTTTCCCGGCGCGCAGAAAATCTTTTTGACCAGCGGGCTCTGGGCAATTTTCCAGACAAAGGCATGCTCTCTTCCACCACTGCCGATGACAAGGACTTTCATGGAGACCTCCCTTTTGTCAGGTTCGTAGGATCAGGCATATATGAGCGGCGACTGACAGAATGGCTGGCAAACCGCCGTGGGCACAAGGTCTTGAGGCATCAGGGGTTGTCGAGACCCTTGGCTTCGAGACTAAGTTCGATCAAGCGGTCGAGCAGAAGCGAAAAACTGTATCCAGCCGCCTGAGCCGCCTGGGGGAAAAGGCTCGTGGCTGTCATGCCCGGGATGGTGTTGGTCTCAATCACGAAGAACTTTCCATCCTTGAGCATCATGTCGGTGCGGCTGTAGCCTCGGCAGAAAAGAGCGTTGTGGGCCTTGATGGCATAGGATTGGGCAATGTCGGTCGATTGTTCGTCAATCCGGGCAGGGCAGATTTCCTGGGTGACGCCTGCGGTGTACTTGGCGGTATAGTCGAAAAAACGGTGTTTATCGTCGGGAATGATCTCTATCAGCGGCAAAGGCTCGGGGTCGGTATTTCCCAGAACGCCGCCGGTAATTTCGGTGCCGTCGATATATTTTTCGAGAAGCACCATGTTGTCGAATTCAAAGGCGGCCTCAACGGCTTGCTTCAGGTCGGCCTCGGAATCGGGGATAGAAATACCGATACTCGAACCACAACTGACCGGCTTGACGACGACGGGTAGGTCAAGATGCTTAATACAACCACCCAATTCAGGCATCGGGCCCCGCTTAACCACACAATAGGGGGGGGTCGGTATACCGGCCTGCTGATAGAGTTGCTTCGAGGCAAGCTTGTTCATGGCGGCGGCACTGCCCAAGACTCCGGCGCCCTGGTAAGGGATTCCCAGAAGATCGAGAAGGCCCTGAACGGTTCCGTCCTCACCGTAGGGACCGTGAAGGATGATCAGCGCCGCATCGATTTGGTCGGCGTCGGAAACGAGCTTCCCGATGTCGGTTTTGGGGTCGTACTCGAGAACCGAATACTTTTCCTTGTCCAGAGCGTCCAGAACCTGACGGCCACTGTTGATGGAAACGTCTCTCTCCGACGAAATACCCCCGGATAGGAGGGCAATGGTCAGTTTTTTCATTTTCCCGGATTCCTGTCGGTTTGATTGTATTGGGTTGTCGGCGAAACCAGTGCCGCCCTAGCTGATGAAACGTCGGTAGCATTATCGTTTCTGGTCAGAAGGCCGAGGATTATAGCGGGAGTCAGGTTCTGAAAATCTGGTGCTTGGCTTTCTCGTACTCGTCTCGGGTGATGAGACCGCCTTGAAGCAATTTGGCTAGTTCGGTCAATTCACGAATTCGAATCGTCTCGGCGTCTTCCAGTTGTGGAACTGCAGTCGACTCGCCGTCATTCAACAAGCGGGGACCCGGATCCGAGCC